>DQYP01000296.1 GCA_011043375.1 Thermotogaceae bacterium
CTTCTTTTAAAAGCTTTAAAGCAATTTTAGCATCTATCTCTCCCTTTTCCAGTTTATCAAGTATCTCACGTGTCTGACTTTTTTGAGTGCTAATTTGACCATATCCAAGTGTTTGAGCTATATCTTCAAGCCTGTTTCGAGCTGTGGGATAGGATATCCCCAGTTCTTTTTGAACTTCTGATAAATTTCCACGATGTTTTAAAAATATTTTCACAAAATACAATTGATCTTGAGAGAGTTTAAAAAACTCATCGAGTTTAAATTTACCTTTTATGATCAATCCACATTTTGGACAGGTATATTCTGTTATCATCAGTTCTGAAGAACATACAGGACAAGAAGTCAAACTTTTGTTTTTCATATTATCACCACCATTTTATATTTTTGAACGTTTACATAAACTATTATAATATAAAAATTATAAAAATCAAGTTTTAAATAAAAAATTCAAAACAAATTGGGTGGATTTATGAAAATCTTTACAGTATTCCAAAGGTTACCTTTATCAATTATTTTTTTCAGGTATTTTAAGTCCTCCTCAAGATGAGTAGTTTTCACAATCAGATTGTATCTATATTTATTTCTCAATTTGAATATTAGAGCCTCAACAGGTCCCAAAAGTTCTCCCTTTACCCCGTCTTTCAGTAGTTCAAAGATCTTCTTTGATAACATCTCTGCTTTTTCCTTCGAGGAATTTTCTATCACCAAGTTCACTAAATCATTGAATGGCGGATAATTAAGTTTCTTCCTATTTCTTATTTCCTTTTCATAAAAAGAAAGATAATCATGATTAACTGCATAACTTATTGCCGATGCTTCAGGATTGAATGTTTGAATTATAACTTTTCCTTCAAATGATCCTCTACCGCTTCTGCCAGCAACTTGACTTATCGTTTCAAAGGTTCTTTCAGAAGCCGTGTAATCTGGAAAATTTAGGAGTTGATCTGCACTGATAACACCCACTAAAGTTACGTTTGGAAAATCTAACCCCTTCGCAATCATTTTTGTTCCCACTACAATATCAACATGGTGTTCTTTTATTAGCTTTAATACCTCTTCCAAATCTTTTACACTCTTTATGTTGTCTCTATCCATTCTGATAATCCTAAAATTAGGAAACATCTTTAAGATTTCTCTTTCAACTCTTTCCGTGCCAAATCCTCTACTTATTAACTCTTTTGAACCGCATACAGGACATTTATCAGGTACTGATTCTAAATTTCCACAATAATGACATTTCAAAGCTTTTATGCTGTAATGATAAGTCATTGCAACATCACAATTTTTACATTTATAAACGTAACCACAATTTGCACAAATTACATATGAAGAAAATCCCTTTCTATGAGTGAATAGAAAAACTTGTTTTCCAGCTTCAACGGTGTTTCTGATTTCTTCCACAAGTCTCTTCGAGAAAATCCAATTGTATCTTTCCGTTTTCTTCATATCGATTATTTCCACTTTGGGTAGCTTTGAAATTGAAGGTCTCTC
The DNA here is from genome assembly GCA_011043375.1 of Thermotogaceae bacterium. Taxonomy (GTDB): domain Bacteria; phylum Thermotogota; class Thermotogae; order B21-G9; family HyVt-16; genus HyVt-16. The sequence continues at coordinate 1,492 of DQYP01000296.1, forward strand.
TTTAAGATAGTGAACACTAAAATTGTTTCTCTTTGAAAGAAAAAATCGAGAAACATTTGGAGTAGCTGAGCCCATTACAAGTAATGCATCATACAATTCACTTTTCCATTTCGCGATTTTCACAGCATCGTATATTGGCTCCATATCTTTTTGGTAATAACTTTCATCATGTTCCTCGTCAACAATTACCAGTCCAAGATCTCTTATTGGAAGCCATACCGCACTTCTTGTTCCAAGAATTATTTTCGCGTTATTATTTATCACCTTTAGCCATTCTAAAAGCCTTTCGCGCGATTTCAAATTACTGTGATACACGGCCACATCAACATTTGGAAATCTCGACTTTATTCTATAAATCATTTGAGGAGTCAAAGAGATTTCTGGAATCAAATATAAAACTGTCGAATCTTCCTTCAATACTTTTTTCATGAGATTAAAGTAAATTTCCGTTTTTCCACTCCCAGTAACTCCATACAAATAATGCTTTAAATTTTTCTTTTTTTCAATTGCTTCAACGATACTCGATTGGTCATCCGTTAAGGAAACATTTTCATGATCGGTAAAATACTCTCCTTCCTTGACTTCCTCATCCACTATTTTTAAAATTCCTTCTTTTTCCAAGGATCTTACAATTCTCAAATCTTTCAATCTGAGATCTTTTTTCAATTTGATGAGTTCGGATTCATCGTTAAGCAATAAATAATTTATGATTTCCATTCGTCTTCTTGACAATCGTCTATTTCTCAACAATTTTCTGATATCAGTATTCAAGCTCACTTTCTTTACTATCGAAGTTTTTTGCTTAGAGATCACTTGTGGGTATGAAAATTGAACATCTATTAATCCTCTATCGATAAGTTCTGACAACAGCTTTAAACCTTTTCTTCTGTCTGAAAATCTTCTTAGATATTCATCTTTCAACAGAGATTTTTCATTTTTTAGGAAACCAGGAACAATCTCAGATCGTTTTATCAGGACTTCTTTTACTTTGAACCTCATCTTTGGCGGGAAAGAAGCCTCCAAGATTTTACCTATCGGTGATAAAAAATAATCTGAAGCCAATTTGGCAAGTTGAATATCAACTGTCGAAAGATATGCTTTAACCTCTACCACGTCTTCAATGGTTTTTAAATCACTAAAGACAGATTCCTTTTTTATATCAATTACAATTCCAGTAACCAATCTATTGGCAAAATCCACTATCACCCGCTGACCTATGGAAACCTTGAAAACGTTTGGTATTATATAATCAAAAGTTTTTCGAACAGGAGAACCCAAAATTGCTATTTCAGCAATCATCTTAAACACCCAGTTTCTCGATCAACCATATCCAAAACCCCAGACTCAAAAACGAAAAAACTGTCGTTGAGAAAACCGTGAAACTGGCATATTCTGGTTCAACATTTTGATCCGCTGCAATTATTGCTGAGTTAACAGCTGTCGGCATTGCAAATTGTAAAATGAAAATTTTTGACATAAGATTATCGAAGCCGAATAAAAAAACAAACGGCACTGATATTGCTGGTGCTATGAATAATTTAAAAACGGTGTTAAAGCCAACCTTCTTTAAAAATTTCATGGAAAACGTAACACGCGACATTTCAATCCCCACCGTTAAAAGTATCATAGGAATTGACGCACTTTTAAGCATATCAATGAAACCTTTTAAAAAAGGTGGAAAATCACGCCATGAGATCCCCAACCAGTTGAAAAAAGCAGCAAGGGCTATTGCATATATCCAAGGCATTTTGAATACTTTTACAGCTCCCTTAATCAGGTCCTTCGAAAATTTTTCCTTGGTTGATAAAGATAACACTGCAACCCCTAAAGTTGCCAAAATGAAAGAATGAGGAATTGAAAAAGCAACAGCATACCCTAACCCCTTTTCTCCGAAAAGCCCATAAAATATTGGGTAACCTATGTAGCCCGTATTACTGAAAGCTGTGATTAAAAAATTTAAAAGTGTATGCTTACAAAATCCTCCAATAATTATCCAAGATAAGAATATCAATGTCAATATCAACAAGTTACTGATTATCAATGTTAAAAACATTTTCAATGGTATAGGATTATCATTCAAATATACGAAATTAACGGTTGTCGCAAAAAGCCATATAGAAAGCTTAGATAGTAGTTTCACTGAAAGATTGAAATAAACTTTCCCTATCAAAAAGCCCAAGAAGAAGACGAATGCAACGGATAGTATGGTATTATAAGCTTGTAACAGTCTTATCACCTCTGATGTGACCTTTCCTAATTAACTCAATTGCATTTTCAGGGCAGACCTCCTGACATACATAACATCTTATACATTTGTCAATATTGATTCTCGCTTTATCGTCTTCTCTCATATCTATAGCACCTACAGGGCAATGCTCTTTGCAAATTTTACAGCCCACACATTTATTGAGAACAACCTTAGGAAACTTAACGAAAAATCTACCAAATGGATTTATGATTCCCGTAATTCCTTTGATCGAAGTATCAGGTGGGATGAAATTATCGATAATCCTGAAACCATCTCCAATTATATCAACGTTCTTAATATTCAAAAGTCTTCTCTTTTCGGCTGCCAAAAGCGTTGGAACTATTTTTTCTAATTTCACCATTTTACAAGCCACAAAATCAACTGCATGACCATCTTCACCAACCAATAAAACTCCAAGTCTTTTTGGTTTGCCATTCCTTGGACCGTTACCCTCCATTCCCCAAATACCATCTATTATATTCAAAGTTGGTTTGATGGTCTCATATAATTCAACAAGCATATCAGCAAATTTCATTTTATTTGTTCCTGTTTTTGCATGCCATGCTGATTTTCTAAGTCCAACTACTGAGCCAAACATATTTTTTATACTGAGTGTCATTATCATATGCGTATGTGTCTTAAATTTGGCGAGATTTATTATTTTGTCTGCTTCTAAGATTTCGCGTGCTACTTCAAAAATCCTACCAAATTTACCTTTCACTTTAACTGGAGTATCAAAATTTACGATATCAATTCCAAATTTCTTAGATATTTCCTCTATCCCACACTTTCTTGCAACTTTAAGTGCATTTGATACGGCTGGGCTATCACCAATCACAATTTTACCCACACCTAAATCTTTTAAACATTTGACAAGTGCTTCTATCACCGTTGGATGAGTTGTAACGGCGTGTGTTACCTCAACTGGTGATAAAAGATTGGGCTTTATCAAAATTTTGTCACCAGGCGACAAGAAATTTGAAAATTCCTTATCTAAAAAATTTGCTATTTTTGTCTTGATTTCAATCGAATCGTATTTTGGAATATTCGAAACATATACTTTTATAGTTTAATTCACCTTCTTTTAATCACTTTTTTTCCATCGATTATAGTCTTCACATTCTCTGGTAACTCTATTTGATATTTCTTTATAATTTCAACTATCAGATCTTTGGGAAGCGATGTGACTAACCATATATCACTCAAATAAACATGATTTCCCTGCCTTATTGGAACCTTCAATAAACTCGATTCCACGGCCCTCACATACTTCTCTATTTCTTGTTCATCGCTTTGCTTACTTTCGATTATCATGTTTAATCACCACCTGAATGGGATAACAATTATTTTTTTACATCTATTTTTGAAATTTCAGCTAATTTCTCTAAAATCTCTTTTTCCTTTCTTGAAATCCTCGTTGGTATTTCTACCTTGATTTTAACATACATGTCTCCACGTTTACCCGTTCTCATGTTCGGCAAACCTTTTCCTCTGAGTCGCAATAAAGTATCCGGTTGGGTACCTGGATTGATCTTGAGTTTGATCGGTCCTTCAAGGGTTGGTATTTCCACAGTACCACCAAGTATAGCCTGTAAAAAGTGTACATTTATTCCCAAATATACATCATCCCCTTTTCTTTGAAAAGTCGGATGTGGTCTAATCTTTACCGTTACATATAAATCTCCGTTAGGTCCACCATTTAAACCGGCATGTCCTCCACCACTTATTCTCAATCGTGCACCATCCTCAACTCCTGGAGGAATTTTCAATTTTATTCTTTTTCTTTCTTTAACAAACCCAATTCCACCACACACTCTGCATTTTTTATCCACTATCCTTCCCGTTCCACCGCATACTGGACAAGTGTATGTGTTGACAAAACTTCCAAAAAATGTTCTTTGTTCTTCTCTTATTACACCTGTTCCACCACATCGATGACAAGTTCTAAACGATGTTCCTCCTTCTGCACCTGTACCATTACAGGCACTACAAACAGTTTTCCTTTCATATTCCAATGGAACTTCTTTCCCAGTCAAAACATCCTCAAGATCTATTGTCACAAAGTGATGTATATCTTCACCTGGCTTGGATACTCTTTCACGTGTTGCAGAAGTACCTGGACGTCTACCAAAGAACATGTCAAATATATCCTCAAAGTCCCCAAATAAATCTTGGAAAATGCTTCCTCCACCAGTTGTATTGTGATTGAAAGGTTGATCGCCTACATAACCGAATCTATCATACTGAGCTCTTTTCTCTGGATCACTCAAAACTTGGTATGCTTCTGTAATTTCCTTGAACCTCTCTTCTGCTTCTTTTCTATTTTGAGGGTTTAGATCTGGGTGCCACTTCTTTGCAAGTTTTTTATAGGCTTTCTTTATTTCTTCTTGTGTGGCATCTCTTGGGACTCCTAATATCTCATAATAGTCTCTTCTTGTCGCCATCTTTTATCACCACCTTAATCCTTTGCTTTTTCAACCTCCGTTGCCTGATTTTGGGATGGTTTCACTGCCACCTTAACTTTCGCTGGTTTTAGAACCTTTGAATGTATTTTATAACCTTTTTCAATTTCCTCTATGACAGTATATTCATCCACTTCATCCGTTTCAACCTTTTCTACTGCCTCATGCTCAAAAGGATCGAATTTTCTACCATTACTTTCTATAACTTTGACTCCCTCATTTTCTAATAATTTGATCAATGATTTATAGATCATTTCCACACCTTTAATTAGGTTCCTTAAGTTTTCCAAATCCTCAAAATCTACGTTTTTGAGTGCTCTTTCAAAATTATCAATTATTGGTATCAATTTCTCAATCATATATTCCGTCGCATTTTTTATTATTTGTTGCTTTTCTTTAACAACCAATTGTTTATAATTTTCAAATTCTGCTTTCAGCTTGCGAGCGTAATTTTCCAATTCATCGTATTTGATTTTCAAATTCGCATAGTCTTCCTTCAACTCCTTGTAATTCTTTTCCAATTCCTTTAGTTTTGCCTCATTTTCTTCTCTCTTCCGCTTTTTTTCAGTGATTTTGCCTTTCTCAATGTCGCTTTGTTGCTTAGTTTTTTCGAGTCCTTCGTTAACTGATCTTTGCTTTGCTTTTTCCTCTATCTTTTTCTCCTTCTTGCTCATATCAACCCCTCCTTTTAGCAAGCCTAGTTAATATCTCAGTTAATCTATTCGAGACATAATCTATTAATTGGATTATCTTTTGGTAATCCGCTATTTTCGAAGTTATCAACAACAATCTTCCTATTTTTCTATCAAGGATCTTATAATTACTTAAAAAAAGCGAAAAAGATTCGAGATTTTTTATACCGTTTTCTGAACCTATTAATATTCTTCTATCTTCAGCAATTTCCAATGGAAATTCTCTTTCTAAGAATTCCTGGATCATTCTGTCATTCTCCACGAATCCTATTATATTCCGTATGTCTCCCAAATCTATCAAATCATGTAACACAATACGTTGGAAACCATACTTTAAGAACCCTTCTTCGAAACGCTCACTAACAAGTTTTTTTAAGAATCTTATTAATTCTTCCAACTTTTTGTCATACCACATCTGTGGATTTATCTGAAATTCAGAAACATACTTCTTGACATCTTTTATCGTCATATTCCTCAGGTTGTTATTTAACAGATTTTCTAATTCAACAAAACTCAAATCATTTGGATGGAATATTGTGAAGGTTTCATTCAATCCCAATTCCGTGGATATGAAAACGACAGTTCTAAAATCATCGATTTTATTCAGTCTTATACTCAAAATTTTCAGTGATTCCATTTTTGGCTTCTCAATTATGACAATTCCATTACTCGACAGTGATAATAGCTTGATCGCACCCTCAAGTATCTTGTTGAAATCACCTTCAAAATATTCCTGAAAATCTAACTCAATTTGGTTACCAAGCTCTTTCGAAGACTTTATTATTTCTTCGATAGCATTCAAATAGAAACGCAAAGCCTTATCCGTTGGAATTCTACCAGCGGACATGTGAGGTTGCTTTAGGTAACCAAAATAATCAAGTTTTCTCATGTCGTTTCTTATAGTTGCACTACTATATCCTATGTTCGATACTTCTAACAATCTCGAAGAACTAACAGGTCTATGAGTTTTGATATATTCTTTAACTAGGCAAAATAGTATTTTTTTTTGCCTTTCGTTCAAGTTTTTCTTGTTTTTTTTAATCACTTTAGCACTCTCCTTTCTTGAGTGCTAATTTTATGTTAGCACTTATTCTGATAATTGTCAAGAAGATCGTCAAAAACACGGAAGCCAAAATCCTTTGGAGGCTTGAATGATTTATCAATATGAAAAAATGGCCGAGACCATTGGAGTCTCAGCCATTTACACTCGGAGTTTACATAAAGAAAGGCTGATTGGGGAACAAAGAGCCGAAAACAAGTGAAACAACGGACATGAGTTTCACCAATATGTCCATTGATGGTCCAACAGTATCTTTGAGTGGGTCGCCAACGGTATCTCCTACAACTGCTGCCTTGTGTGCATCTGATCCCTTGCCTCCAAGATTACCTGCTTCTATGTATTTTTTCGCATTGTCCCAAGCTCCCCCAGAATTTGCGGAATAGATTGCTATCGTTATTGCACTCAGCAAACCACCAATTAAAAGTCCAGCAACTGCTGATTTTCCAAGTAAGAATCCAACTATGAACGGGGTTACTATCGCAATTATCCCTGGAAGGATCATTCTCTTCAAAGCGCCATGTGCAGTTATTTCAATACATCTTGCATAATCAGGCTTTTCTTTTCCCTGGAGTATTCCAGGTTTTTCTGTGAACTGCCTCCTTATCTCCTGTATCATAACGAAAGCTGAATCAGCGACACCATCTATCAAGAGTGAGGTGAAATAATATGGTAACATACCACCGATTATCAATCCAACGAGGGTATATGGATTAACAAGATTTATTACAGGGTTCAAGGATAATTGTGAAACACTTTGAGCAGTACTCCAAATGTATGAAACTATCAATGCAAGTGCAGCAAAAGCAGCGGAACCTATTGCAAATCCTTTACCTATAGCAGCTGTAGTGTTCCCAACGGAGTCAAGCCTATCGGTTATTTCTCTGACTTTTGGATCAAGCTCTGCCATTTGAGCTATTCCACCAGCATTATCTGCAACAGGCCCATAACTATCAACACTGACGATATATCCAACAAATGAAAGCATACCAAGAGCAGCTATAGCTATACCGTAAACACCTGCAGCCAAGTACGCTAAAAGTATCGCAGTCGCTAAAGTTAAGACTGGCCATAAAGTACTTCGCATACCAAGGGCAAGACCACTGGTTATATTGACGGCTACACCAGATTTTGTTTTTTCGGCCAACACTTTCACGGGTTTATATTCATCAGAAGTATAATATTCACTCAGTCTACTTATGATTATACCGGCGACTAAGCCACTCACAATTGCCCAGAAGGGTCTCCACCTTGAAACGACATCTGGAAAGAGGATGAATTTATCTTTAAATTGATAATTGAGATTCACGAAATAAACTGTGAAAGCCATTATCACTACAACTAAAACCCCGGTGAATAAGTTACCGAAGGAGAGAGCTTTAGCAGCATTGTGAGTTTTTTTGAGTCTTACTACGATCACACCTATCATCGAAGCGATTATTCCACCAGCTGCCAGCAGAATCGGTAGATAGATCAAATCTTTGTATTGTGCCTCAGTCATGGCAGGATCGGCAAGTCTCATGTACAACGCAAGTACTATCGCTGAAACTATGGAAGCAACATAGGATTCGAGTATATCAGCACCAAGTCCTGCAACATCTCCAACATTGTCACCAACATTATCTGCTATGGTTGCGGGATTTCTTGGGTCATCCTCGGGTATTCCCCATTCAACTTTCCCAACAAGATCAGCGCTCATATCAGCAGCTTTGGTATACATACCACCGCCAACTCTGTCAAATAGGGCTATCAAACTTGCACCAAGTGAGTATGAACTTATCAGCATCGCACCGTCCACATACGATATACCTTTGACATGTCCTAGACTGATGGCATTGAATACGAAGGAATCTTTGAATATTATCATAACAAGCATTAAACCAGTTATTGAGAATCCAGCAACTGATAAACCCATCACGGAACCACCCGTGAAAGCCACCTTGAAAGCCTCAAATAATCCCTTTTGAGCTCCTGTGGTAACCCTTGCGTTCGATCGTGTAGCAGCGTACATTCCTACAACGCCCGCCATTTCAGACACGAAGGCACCAAAAAGCAAAGTAAAGGCATATTTTGGAAAGAATATTATCCCAAGCACTATAGCAACAAGAACGGCTATTATAGCTATGTTTCTTCCCTCAGCCCTTAAAAATGCTGAAGCACCTTCCTGAATCGCTCCTGATATTTCAGCCAATTCTTTGCTTCCTATTTTCTGAGATAAAGCATTTCTAAGCATAACGAATGCAAGAACTGAAGATAAAATCGCTGAAATAAGTGCATAATAAATAGCTCCCATTTATTAAATGCCTCCTTTCCCGAGCTGAAAAATTATTTGCATTATTTATATGCTACATGTACAAGGATAGACTTTATCGAATGTAGCCTATTCTCGGCCTGTTCGAAGATCACACTGTGTTTACTTCTTGAGACATCCTTGGTTACTTCCTCGCCATAATGGGCAGGTAAACAGTGCATAAATATCACATCAGGTTTTGCATATTCAATCAATTCCATATTCACCTGATATGGTTGGAATATTCTCCGTCTTTCCTCCTTCTCCGCTTCTTGGCCCATACTAGTCCAAACATCGGTATAAACAATGTCAGCACCTTCAACAGCTATCTTGGGATCGTCTGTTATTTCAACAATAGCACCAGTTTTCTGTGCAAGGTCTTTAGCTTTTTGTATAACCTCTTCCTTAGGTTCATAATTTTTTGGCGAGGCGATGAATACATGCATTCCAACCTTTGAAGCTCCGAAAATCAAAGAATTGGCTACGTTATTTCCATCACCAACATATGCCAATTTTAAACCTTCTAGTCTCCTCTTTTTTTCAAGGATGGTCATAAAATCACCTATTATCTGGGTTGGATGTTCGAAATCGCTCAAACCATTTATAACCGGTACCTTTGAATTTTTAGCGAGTTCCTCAACAGTATTGTGCTCAAATACTCGAGCCATAATTAAATCTACCATCCTTGAAAGTACCTCCGCTATATCATCTATATCTTCACGTTTCCCAAGTTTTATATCGTCGGGTCCAAGGTAAAGTGCGTGACCACCAAGGTGTGTCATAGCTGTTTCAAAAGAAACGCGGGTTCTTAAAGAAGGTTTTTGAAAGACCATAGCCAAAGTTTTTCCTTTCAAAAGTTCGTGACTTCTACCTATTTGTCTATCTCTTTTCAAGACCATAGCCGTTTCTATCAACTGATATATTTCCTCTGCTGACAATTCTCTTATTCCAAGTATATCTTTGCCAATCAAATTTACTGCCACATTTGTCACCTCCAATTCCTGATTAAAGTTCTCTCAGATTTCTCTCAACTATTTCCTTCGTATCCCGTGCTATCACTAATTCTTCATTCGTTGGAACGACCAATACGCTAACTTTAGAATCGGATGTGGAGATAATAACCTCTTCACCTTTGACATCGTTTTTCTTCTTATCTATCTTTATTCCCAAATATTCCAAGTAATTTTCACATATTTCCTCCCTTAAAATCGGAGAATTCTCCCCAACACCTGCTGTGAAAACTATCACATCTATACCATTCATAGCAGCAGCATACGCTCCAATATATTTGGCAATCCTATATTCATATATATCAAGAGTTAAACGTGCAGTGGGATCACCTTCGAGTGCTCCATCTTCTATTTCTCTCATGTCACTGCTTATACCACTTAGGCCAAGAACCCCACTTTTCTTGTTCAATATCTCGTACACTTCATTTGCGCTCAAATTCTCTACTTCTTGTAAGTAGGTAACTATCGCTGGGTCCAGATCTCCAGAGCGTGTACCCATTACGAGTCCTTCCAATGGAGTAAATCCCATTGAAGTATCGATCGATTTTCCGTATTTAACCGCAGCTATGGACGCCCCATTTCCAAGATGGCAAGTTATTATTTTCAATTCTTCATATCTCTTTCCAAGAATCTCTGCCGCACGTTTTGAAACGTACCTATGTGATGTTCCATGGAATCCATATCTTCTAATTTTGTATTTTTCATAATACTCATAAGGTATAGCGTAAAGGTAAGCTATTTTTGGCATTGTTTGATGAAAAGCAGTGTCAAAAACAGCAACTTGAGGAACGTCGGGTAGCAATTTCATGGCAGCTTTTATACCTGCTATATTTGGAGGATTATGTAAAGGTGCGAGTTTTATATTCTCTTCTATGGCTTTCAAAACTTCATTGTCTATTCTGACCGAACCTGCAAATCTTTCACCGCCATGAACAACCCTATGACCGACCGCTTTTATGTCACTTAAATCCTTTATAACACCCATCTTCTCATCTTGAAGCACATCTAAAAGTAAAGACAATCCTACTTCATGATTTGGAATATTTCTTTCTATAGTGAATCGCTCATCATTCTTTCTATGCTTCATCCTTGAGCCTTCTATTCCTATGCGTTCAATCAATCCTTTGCTGATAACCTTCTCATTTTTCATATCTATTAATTGATACTTGATCGAGGAACTTCCAGAATTTATTACTAATACTAACATCTGTTATTACCCCCTAAAATCATTTTACATCAAGCCTTTCCAGAGGATCCTAAAATTCTCATTCTCTCTTTGACAACCTCCTTTACCGCTTCCATGGAACTCTTGAAAAGTTTCCTCGGATCAAACTCTGATTCCTTCTCACTGAGGGTTTTTCTGAGGTATGCCATGAATGCTATTCGCAAATCAGTATCTGTGTTAACTTTGTTTATACCATATTTCACCGCTTCTTTTAAAACATCGAATGGAACA
>DQYP01000245.1 GCA_011043375.1 Thermotogaceae bacterium
AAATTGTACAAAGTTTCACAGGTTATAGCACGGGTTTATGATCCAGAAAATATACAATTGTTTGAATCTTCGGATATAGATACCATTTGCCCAATGAAACTTGCCATGGAAAAATTGATTGAGGATTTTGGGGAGGTAATCTGATTGAAAATAATACTCGTTGGTGGTGAGAGAATTACCTATTATTTGGCGAGATCTTTCATAAATAAAGGCTATAAAGTTGTAGTGATCCATAAAAATCGTGCTTTTTGTGAAGAACTATCTAAAACTTTGAAAGCACTTATAATTAATGGTAATGGTAGTAAAAGAGAGATACTTGAACAAGCTGAACCCATGAGAAATGATATAGTCGTTGCGTTGACTCCAAGAGATCAGGATAATTTTATAATATGCCAACAAGCGATGAATATTTTCTCTGTGGAAAGGACCCTTGCTTTAGTGAATGATCCTGAAAATCTCAAGATCTTCAAGGAGCTTGGCATAAAAAATGCTATAAGTACTACGGATTTGATAGCCTCTCTCGTGGAACAAAAATTATCGGTTGAAGAAATCATAAACTTAACGCCAGTTGAAGAAGGGAAAATCAACATAACTGAGATAGTCCTAAGTGGTGATTCACCAGTTGTTGGAAAAAAACTGAGAGATGCGAATTTACCCAAAGGGTCCATAATAGGCAGTATTATAAGAGGTAACGAGATAATAATCCCCTATGGTGATACTGTGCTGAAGGAAGGAGATAAGCTTTTGTTGATCTCGCTTTTGGAAGTACAATCAAAGGCTTTAAGTCTTTTAAGACCTGAGGCAATATAGACGATATGTGGAGGGAAACATAGTTGAAAGACTCAGAGTATTCCATAATGTTAAAGAGGACTTATTCACATATTCTTGGTTACACCGGAAATATGTTGATAGGCTTTTCAATAGTTTTGATGATACCAGTGATTTTTTGTTTTCTATATCCAGATGAATGGAAGAATTCTTGGTATTTCGTTGAATCTTCTGTCATAACATTTATAATTGGATTTGCCCTGAGATACCCAAATAAAACTGACAAGAACAATGTTCTTACTGTGAAAGAAGGTGCAATAGTTGTTCTATTGGTATGGACTTTGAATATCCTGTTCTCTGCTCTTCCATTCATGTTTTCGCATACTTTGAATTTTACTCAAGCGGTTTTCGAAGCCACAAGTGGTTGGACTACAACTGGTCTAACTGTTGTGGATGTAACGAAGATCTCTAAATTACTGTTGATATGGCGAAGTTTAATGCAGTATTTTGGCGGAGCGGGGTTCGCTATAATAGTAACCTCCTCGATAATTGGGCCTGCTGGCTTCGGTTTCTATCATGCCGAAGGTAGAACCGATAATCTTTTGCCGAACGTGAAGAAGTCTGCAAAGATGATAATGCTGATCTATGGTACATACGCAATCTTAGGAATGTTTTTTTATGTACTAGCCGGTATGAAATTTTTTGACGCTTTTAATCACTCTCTTACTGCACTTGCAACTGGTGGTTTTTCTACGAGAGTCAATAGTATAGGTGAATTCAACAGTAAAACTATAGAGTTCATTACCATAATTTTGATGGTGTTGGGGACAACTGGATTTGGAGTACATTTCACGTTATGGAAAGGCGATTTTAAAACGTTCATAAAGAATCCTGAACCTTGGCTGCTCTTCTCTTTAATCCTTTTCTTCACGCCTTTTGTAACAAACAATTTATCAAGTATATTTCCAAATTTCAGTGAAGCTTTCAGACACTCCCTATTCCAAGATATTTCTGCTTTGACCGGTACAGGTTTTTCAACGGTTTCTTTCAATAATTGGCCGGGTTTTTCGATGATGGCCTTGATCATACTGATGATAATAGGTGGGGGAATGGATTCCACATCTGGTGGATTGAAATTATACCGGGTTTTTGTGCTTTTGAAGTTGATAGTCATAGAGGTTACTTCATTTTTCTTACCTAAGAATGTTGTTAAAAGTTATGTCGTTTGGAAAGGACAAATGAAGAGGATCATAGACTCTTCGACTATTAAAGAAATACTACTTATATTTGCGTTGTATTTTATAACGTACATAACCGGTGTAATGATACTCCTTGGGCACGGTTACAGTGTCATGGACAGCCTCTTTGAATTTGCCTCTGCATTGAGCACTGTTGGATTATCCGTTGGAATTACTACCCCTAATGCCCCAATTAGTGTGCTTTGGACTGAGACTGTGGGGATGTTTTTAGGAAGATTGGAATTCATGGTAGTCCTATACGCGCTCGCTAAAATGTTCAGAGATATAGATATTTTGATAATGGAAAGAAAGGAAACAAAGAGAATAAAGAGTGATTAAGCCTTTTCTGTGTTTCTGATGTAATCATCTATTATCTTTGCTATCTCAAATCTCGACTTGTTTCCAGTGTATATGGTGATATCTGAGTATCTGTTCAAAATATCGTTTCTCGCCATGTATTCTTTTTTTATTCTTGTTACCAACTCTTCATCCTGTTTGATCATTGAAAAAATCACGGGTTTTCTCTTGATGTTTCTGTTTACTGCGCTTTTTAAATCGGTCTTCAAGTATATTATCTTCCCGTTTTGTTTCATCAGTTCTACTAACTCTTCATTTAATCCGCTGTTTGCAGCAACGGAAATAACGTATCCTTTGATTTTAGTGAGTCTTTTCAAGATTCTATTTTCAATACTTTTCAAACCAACAATACCGTTATCCATGAAAACCTTTCTTATGCTTTTGCCACTTTCCAACTCTATGAGCTCATCGGAATCAATGGTTGGATAACCAAAATCATCCCTTAAAATCCTCAACACACTGGTTTTCCCTACTCCGAAGAATCCAAGTAAAAAATATGTATTTTTCAGCATTTTTTAGTTATAATCACTCCTTTGTTCTTTATTTTTGTGAATCTACGATCTGAACAAAAAATTTTCTCGTTCTTGGTCCGTCGAACTCACAGAAAAAAATGCCTTGCCAGGTCCCAAGAACCAGGTTACCTGAATCTATTGGAATTACAACACTTGCACCAATTATTGAGGACTTTATATGGGCATCGGAATTACCTTCAATGTGGGTATAGTTGTCACCTTCTGGTATCAATTGTGACAATTTGCTTATAATGTCTCTTTTTACGCTACTGTCAGCATTTTCATTTATTGTTACAGCTGCAGTTGTGTGAGGTACGTATACCAAACAGATTCCATTCTTTACACCGGATTTTTTGACAATCTGCCTGATACTACCTGTTATATCGATCATTTCGATTTTGCTGTGCGTCCTGAGTGTTTCAATATACACAGTTATCCTCCTTTCACCGATCTTTAGTGACAGTAACCACCAATACCAAGTAACCGGGGCCTTCTTCGTAATTGATTTTAACGTTTTCTCTCGGTATGTTTAAAATATCAGAGATATCAGCTGTTACCGCCTTTTCTATTTTCTCGATTCTATCGTCGTGATATCCATCCTTCGACACATTTGGAACTATGGTGCGTTTTCTACTTGACAATATAGATTGAAGACGATCTTTAGCAGAAGATCTTGTCTCTTTCATTTTTTAGCCTCCATCAGTCTTTTGAAAATAATGTTTTTAAAAACCCCAAAAGTCCGCTTTTCTCAAAGAGATCTATATCTGCTTCAACTGGGATCAATTCGCCTTGTAATCTTTTAACTATGTTACTAAACACTTTGCTCACCTTACTGTTACCATCCAAAACGATAGGAACTCCTTTGTTTGTTGCTATTATCATTTCATCTGAATCTGGAATGATACCTATGACATCAATCGAAAGGGCATTTTCAATATCTTTTTTTGTCAACATGTTTCCATTCTTCATCAAATTGAATTTTACTCTGTTTATGATAACCTTGATGTTCGTATCAGGCATTCCTTGAGCTTCTAACAATCCTATAACTCTGTCGGCATCTGTTATGGCAGGAAGCTCAGGGTTTGTAACGACTATGGCTTCTTCCGCTGGAATAGTCGCATTTTTGAATCCTTTTTCGATACCTGCTGGACAATCGATCAGGATGTAATCGAAGTGTTCTTCTATCCTCTCAATAACTCTTTCCATATCATTATGGGAAACCATATCTTTCGTTGCAACTTGTGAAGCAGGAAGAAAAAATAGGTTTTTGACTCCTGGATGCCTTATTAATGCTTCCAAGGGTTCTACCATATCGTTTATAACATCCATTATCGTGTAGTTTATATGATCTTCCAAACCCAACAAAACGTCGAGATTCTTAAGACCAATATCTGCATCTATCAAACAAACTCTTTCGCCACTTTTAGCAAGTTCCGTTCCAAGATTGGCTGTGATTGTTGTTTTACCTACCCCGCCTTTTCCGGATGTGATCACTATTTTCCTTGTCATTTTTCATCCCTTCCTTGGATTGCGAAGCTTTATCGCAAAGCTTTTAATTATTATAGCATTTGAATCACTGGAATTCTCATATCTCTCTCACCTTTTTTGTATCGCGGGTTTTTATAGAATAGACTGTAAATATTCGTTGCCATCACATCCCTCTTGAACTGTTCAATGTATAGATCTTTTTTCAGAAATACTGGTTTATCCTTGGATTTTAATACTTTCAGTAGCACCTTCTCATATAGCGACGGAGTTGAGATCAAAGGTATTGAACTCTTCTTTTTAGCTATGGCCAAAAGTTCTCTGCCTTTAGTTGTGAACCCAAGCACTCTTATGTACTGCGGCCCTAATCTATTGCTTTCTTTTATGAGCCACTCAGTTATTTTGAAAATTGGATACAATGACAACCTTCTGAGTTTTGTAAAGGTAAACCTTTTTGATTTTACAAGCTCGAGCAACTCTTTCAGATTCGCAGCTTGTCTTGAGAACTTTGAAAATCTTTGATCTAATCCTTCAACGAATCCATAAAACTTTGAAAAATCTTTTCTTTCCATCGTTCGCATTATTCCCAACACTAAAGGAGCCATGTTTTCATAAAATATTGGTCCTCTCCCACTGTCAAACTCCCTCTTTATTATTTCTCTGCTAATCTCTGGAAGATGGTCTAAAACTTTATAATTCGAAAGCTCTAACATTTTTCTCACCGCACTCGCACTGGAGAACCTTCCTTTGAACTCCTCATCCGAGTATTTCGCTCCCACTCTTTTTATGCAAGAGAATTTTATCTTTGAATTGTAAAGATTCAAAGCCCTTATATACTCAAGACCAAGTATATCATTCGAGTTTTCTATTATATCTATAATTGAAGGATCAATAGATATCGATAGTTTCTTAACCAAATTCTTCAATGCCATTTTACGCGCATTGGGAAATGATAATCCCATTTTCATTCCCTTTCTTATCTCTTTTTGCAGCTGATCTTTATATACTATGGTTATGTTCGCTATCTTTTCAAGAACATCTTCCCTTGCCGATTCACTTCCAAAAACGATGTCAGTAATCACACCAAATCTTTCCAATATGCCAACTGCACCTATAGCAAAGCCACCTGCATCTTGAATTGAATAAATCAATGGTAATTCAATAACAATATCCACACCGCTTTTCAAAGCGATCTCCGCACGAGCAAATTTGTCTATTATAGAGGGCTCACCACGTTGAACAAAATTACCACTCATGACAGCTACAACGTAATCTGGTGAAATTTTTTCAATGGACTTTCTTAAATGGTAAAGATGACCATAATGAAAAGGATTGTATTCAACTATTATCCCAAGTACTCTCATAACGGCTGAGCGTCAAAAAATACTTTTCACAATGTGAGAAAAGATAAAAATTCGCTCTTCCTCCCTTCAAAACATGTTTGTTTTATACAACATCCTGTATTTCCTGTCAAATGCTTGTACAAAGAAGTATCCAAAATGATGGGATTCTTCAAAAATTATATCATTTTGTGCTAAAATCATTGTGGAGGTGATCTCGGTGACATACGACAGACAGGAGATTCTTAAAAAAATCGTGAATAAAAATGATACAAAAATGATTTTGCTGGTGATGGATGGTGTGGGTGATATTCCGATCGATGCCAAAACACCGTTGATGTGTGCAGATACTCCCAACCTCGACAAGTTGGCTAAGGAATCTGAGCTTGGACAAACGATACCAGTCTTACGCGGAATAACTCCTGGAAGTGGGCCTGCACATCTTTCACTATTTGGTTACGATCCATTGAAGTATGAAATCGGTAGAGGAATTTTGGAGGCACTTGGTATAGATGTAGAGGTTGGAGAAAAAGATTTGGTGGCGCGTGGAAATTTTGCAACCGTTGAGGGTGATATAGTGGTTGATAGAAGGGCAGGAAGGCCGGCTACGGAAGAAAATGCACGTGTCTGCGAGATTATCAATTCGAAGATAGAAGAAATAAGAGGAGTAAAAGTTCGAGTTTTTCCAGGGAAGGAGCACAGATTCGTTGTTAAGTTCACAGGGGACAATTTGAGTGATAATCTGAGCGATGCGGATCCTCAGAAAAACGGCTTACCAATTGTGTTCACTGAACCCACAAGTGATGACAATTCAGCTAAATTCACTGCGGAAGTGGTCAACGAGTTCCTAAAGAATTTGAAAGAGATTTTGAAAAATGAACCAAAACTGAATTTTGGTCTTCTTAGGGGATTCTCCAAATATCCGGATCTTCCAAATTTCGAAAAAGTTTATCGAGTGAAAGCAGCGGCAATAGCGACTTATCCGATGTACAAAGGGCTTGCAAAGTTGGTTGGTATGAATGTTATTCCAACAGGTCAATCGATCGAAGATGAGTTAAAAACATTGGAAGAAATATATAATGATTATGACTTCTTCTATTTCCACGTTAAAAAGACTGACTCATATGGTGAAGATGGAAACTTCGATATGAAGGTAAAGATAATTGAAGAAACCGATTCCATAATACCTGAGATCTTGAATCTGAATCCAGATGTTTTGGTTGTTACAGGCGATCATTCAACACCAGCTTTTATGAAATCTCACAGCTGGCATCCTGTGCCTTATATGCTATATTCAAAATATGCGAGAAAGGGATTGTGCCAGAGATTTGATGAATTTGAGTGTGCAAAAGGAACGTTAGGAACCTTTTATTCGATCGATTCCATGTCCCTGATTTTAGCACACGCGCAACGCCTCGAAAAGTACGGCGCGTAAACAATTGTGTGGAAGGAGGGGGCGCCATGCCCCTTTATTATTATAAAGCCGTAACTCCCGATGGAAAAAAGATCAAGTCCGCGATGGAGGCTCCGAGTCCAAACTCGGTGATCAATATTCTCAATGGAAAAGGTTACGTTATTTTGAATATAAAGGAAACGAGAAAGACGAAATTTGGACCGCTTTTTGGAATAAAATTGGAAGACATTGTGACCTTTTCACGCCAATTATCTGTTATGGTAACTTCTGGAATAAGGATAAGAAACGCGCTGGAGATACTTTCAAGGCAGGAAGTCTTTTCGCGATCTTTCAGAAAGATATTGACTAACATGGTTTTTTCACTCGAATCAGGTTCGAGCTTGGCAGAAGCCATGAAAAGTGAGAAGGCTTTTGATGAAATATTCGTGAATTTAGTGGAAGCAGGTGAAAAAGGCGGTGTACTGGATGCCACCCTTGAAAAAATAGCAATTTTTTATGAAGATATGAAAAGGCTTCGAGATGAAGTCAAATCAGCAATGGCATATCCAATATTTGTGCTTATATTTGCGATACTCATAATTTTTGTAATAAGCTTTTTCGTTCTTCCAAGGTTGATAAGTGTCTTTGGAACCGTACCAAAGAATCCACTCATAAAGTTCTTGTTGGATGCAAATAAACTTCTTTCTGAAAGATGGCCTTTGGTGCTGATTGTAACGGTAGCGTCGTTCATAGGGTTATTCATATTTTTCAGAACTCGTCTTGGAATGCGTGTTAAATCGGTGATTGGTGGATTGATACCGATAGTGAGAAAAATAAGGGTGAACATGGCAATCGAGAGGTTCACAAAGACATTAGGAATATTGTTGGAAAGTGGTGTATCCGTTACTGATGCTATAGAGCTTGCAGCACGTTCTTCTGAAAATCCAACGCTTGAATCCTCATCTTCCAAGATGATAGAAATGGTCAAAAAAGGTTTGACTCTCAGAGAAGCCATGATATCCATAAATATCATTCCAACCATGGTGGCTGAGATGGTTGGAACTGGTGAAGAAACTGGTAAACTGCCTGAGGTATTGCAAAAGGTTTCGGAATTTTACGATCAAGAAGTCAGAAAAAATGTCAAACAACTTGTTTCATTGATTGAACCAATGATGATAGTTTTCGTTGGTGGATTTATAGCGCTTCTCGCTTTGACGATGTATCAAACCATATTCACAATGCAACAGAGCATTGGTATGGGGGGATAGAACTGGGTTATTCTACAGTGGAGTTATTAATCGTGATATTGGTTTTCGGTGTTTTGACTTTAGCTTCATTCGGATTCTTTCAATCTTTTGAGATTATTTTTGGTGAATTCGAAAAGGATGCAATATTAACAAAAATGCACCTTTTCAAAGAATCCAATCTTTTGAAAAGAAAAGCAGGAAGGTTTATACTGTATGATAGAAATATTGAATATGACAAGATGAGTAGAATTGAAAAGGTCAAATTGGACTGGTTAAAGATAGATGAGAAGATGTGTGAAGAGGATGGGAGTGGCGGTGGTATTTTAAGGTTAAATGGTGAAGGGTTTCCATCGAATTCGGGTTCATTCGTATTGAAAGGAAACAGTAGAAGTTG
Source organism: Thermotogaceae bacterium (assembly GCA_011043375.1). Classification (GTDB taxonomy): domain Bacteria; phylum Thermotogota; class Thermotogae; order B21-G9; family HyVt-16; genus HyVt-16. The sequence continues at coordinate 8,735 of DQYP01000245.1, forward strand.
GAAAATTACCTTCACACCTGTTGTTGGTAAAATCAATGTGTATCGTTTAAAGTGAAAGAAATGGGGGGACTATTTTTGCAATTGTTTTATAGAGACTCAATAGGTTTAGAGATTTCCAGTTATTTCTTGAATGTAGTCAAATTGAGAAAAGTAGGAAAAAAGGTAAGAATCCTCGGAAAAGGGAGCATCCAGGTTCCGTATGATGTTAGCATGAACAATGAACCAGAAAAGATCGTAGATTCTCTCAAAGAGTTAAAGCGGGAGATACGTTTTGATATAGAAGATCTGCTTGTGGTCAATTTAAGCTCCGATAATGTTTTATTCAGGAGGATTTCTCTCCCAAAGATGAGCAAAGGACAAACAATTAATGCTGCCCGCTTTCAGATAAATCGAGAACTCATGATTCCTGTTGAAGAAATCGTAATAGATATCTTTGAAATAGAACGAAAGAACAACATGATCGATTACGGTGTTTTTATAGCGAGAAACTCTTACATAAATTCTCTGATAGATATGTTGAAAAATGCCGGTTTTGGTGAACCTGATGTGATTGATGTGGATTACTTGAAGTATTTGCATTTGGTTGATGATAAAAAGCTGACCGGATACAATTTTTTAGTGACAGAATCTCTAACTGGGATTGTTGTCATGATGGTGGTGAACGGTAAGTTAACACTTGTCGAGGCTAGTTCAATATCTCTCGATGATGTCATGAACATGCTGGTGGATAACTATGGGGTATCTAACGACGAGGCCTTATCTATAATCAAAAACGGTGCGGAGATAGGTGCGTTCGGTAAACAAGTTAACGAGCTTTTGGAATTTCACTACAGGGATACGGTGTATGAAATAGAAAAATTGATCAGATCTATGATAAACTCAAATGAGATACCCCAAAATATCAAATTTAAGATATACCTCTTGTCTGTGAACGAACGTTTAACCGCTGAGTTCGTCAAATATGCCCGTGAAATAGGCTTGATAGAGGGCTCGACGATTTCCAATTTTCCGTTTAAAAAAAATATCCCTGCCACAGGAGTTCCTCTGGGAGCGTTGGGGCTTGCCTATAGAGGAGTGATGGAAATTGGTAAAGGTGAACTTGTATCGGAAAAAATCCCAAAAGTTAAAGCTTAGTACGGTATTGTTTTTAACCTTGATATTTTTATTGCCTGTAGGTGCTTTTCGAATAAGCTTTGAGGAGATAATCAAAGAAAATTTTGAGGATTTAAAAACAATATACAGTGTTATTTTAAAGAGCAATAAATTGTCTCTTCCAAATAACTTAGAACAATCGATAGAATTAGTGGAGAGTAGAAATAAACTTCTAATTTTGAATGCAAAGAGATTGTCATCGATCGTTCAATCTATAGAAAGAGATCTTTCCATCAAGATTCACAGTAAAAGCGTCTTAAAAACATTCGATGAGTTTTGGGAATCTTACACCCAGAAAGACAAACTGTATTTAAAAGACATTGCTTTCAATACGCTCAAAAATACTTATTCTTTTGCCTTCTACGAGTTATCAGATAAAAATAGTTTCAATTCGAAAGAGGTGTTAACTGAATTCATAAAGGATTTGAATCTATATCCGGATTTTTCTCTTTCAGATAAAGTACCGAGAAACTTCGGTGGATTCATGGCAATGCTCCAAAAGGTTAACTTGAGTGAGAAGAAACCTTCAGAGCCTTCGAAAAAGAGGAAGTGAGAATCTGTGGGTATAAATAGAAAGTTAGCGCTTTGGGGACTGTTGATAACTGTTATCGTATTGGCCATATTCATAGATGTGTTTCCATTCATCAATTCCACAAAGAGACTCAACAGATTATCCAGTGAACTTGAAAAATTGGAAAAATATACGGAGATCAATAACAAGTTAACACAAAAGGAAAATTACTATTTGAATATTATTGGTACTGATAAAAAACTCGCAGAATTGGAAAAATTCTTAGTTAATAACAATATCAACTATTCGAAGAAAGATAATGTGATCGAATTCGTTGGTTCGATGTATTCAACAAAATTTAAATCATTCGTAGAATTGGTTCAGAATTCTTCAGATCTTGTGTTTTTGGAATTCAAGTGTGATAATACAAGAGAACTGCCAATAGCCTTTGGAGAATCGGTGGATACTTTGAATGTATCCGGAAAGATCAAATATATGAGCATGGGTAGAAGGTGAAGAAATGGCGAATGGAATGGGCGGTTCCTCAACAAAAAGGATAGTAATTTTATTGATCATAGCTGGTGGGGTGTGGGCAATTGCATTGATGGTACTGTTTGGATTCAACCCACTTGACATATTCAAAGCATTCAGTGGAAGCGAAGGTTTAAAATCTTCTAAGGGCGTTATCGTACAAGATACCGCTTTACTCAATGTGGAGAGAATAGCGGGGTCCAAACCTTTGAACATCCAGAAAACGGAAGAATTGAGATTAAAAGGAGATTACTTCTCACCCATAAGAATTTCACAGGAGGATGTTGAACAATTAGCGAAGATTATAATAGAGCAGAAAGATGTGGGCGGATTGAAATTTGCTGGTTTGATAAAGGAGCAGACGGGGGAATTCAAGGTCTTTTTAAAGACCGGTAAGTCGATAGAGGCTTATAGAATCAATGAAAGAATTGGTAATCTCGGGATACTCTATTTTGCCAATTCGTTGGGGGCATTGATCATCGATCCAAAAACGGGGCAATTTTATGCAATTAAATAATTAATCGTTTCTATCTGTGAAGGAGGAGGAGAAAAAGATGATAAAAAGGGCATGGGGCAGAGTACTCCTTCCATTTATCTTTATGTTATTGTTTTTATCCATTGTTTCATCAGCTTCCAATCTAACGGATATCAAAATAATCAAGACGGAGAGTTATTTAAAAATTGATTTCGTCTTTGATTCTGAGGTTTCTGTTTATTCAACCCAAACGGATATCTCTATGGAGAACTTCTTTTTGAATTTCAAAGATTCGAAGAGCTCTTTGTCTTCAAAATCTTTTGATGTTGGAATATCACCTGTGTTTAAGATAGAGATAGATTCAGAAAAACCTTTGAAGGTATCTCTCAGAATGATATTCCCGCGATTACCTGAAATAAAAAAAGATGGTAACGTGATCTCTTTGAACTTTAAAAGGTATGAAAAGAAAGCGGATTTTGTTTTCACCGATACGGATTTGGGTTTTGCAGCAAATTACATAGCAGAGATGATGGGAATAAGTATAATAGTAGATCAGCAAGTCAAGAAGATACCAGTATCCCTGAACCTCAGAAATGCGTCCCCTGAAGATGCATTCATAGATATACTGAAAACACACGATAATCTTGGATACGTGATATTGCCCGACCAAACTTTATATGTTTCAAACATTTCAAACATCACAGCCAAATTTGGTGACAAAGTTTTGATATGGAAGATATATGATTTCAGTGAATATTCATCTGTAGTAAAAAAATTTATAGCTGGTATTTTAAAAGATCTGATAGATTCACTAAAGAAACCTGATGAAGACTACATCTTCATACCCGTTCCAAAAGAAGACCGCAAAGTAGAGCTTAAAAATGCCAAAGAGATAACTACATATGGTGGTTTTGTAACGAGCCTTAAAAAGTTTGAAGATTACTTTTCAGAGCTGTATTCTTATAAAAC
>DQYP01000298.1 GCA_011043375.1 Thermotogaceae bacterium
GATATTTTTCTTGTTTTTATCATTCCGAGGATATCTCTTTTGTTTTTATCATTCCGAGGATATTTCTTTTATTTTTTGTCATTCCGAGGAACGATAGTGACGAGGAATCTTATCCTAACAAGCAATAAATTTTTTATATCAATACTCTTTCCTAACAGGATTAAAGTATTGTGGGGGTGTCCTCTATTTAAAGAATAATGAGGTTTTTGATAAATTTCAATACTTTTAGTTAACAAAATCTGATTTATAGTGGGAGGGGATAGCATGGGTATTGGTATAGTCGTTGATTCTGGTTGTGATGTTCCCGTTGATGTAGTTAAAAAATATGATATTAAAGTAGTACCTCTTAGGATAATAATAAACGGCAAGGAATACGAAGAAGGAGAAATATCAGAGGATTTTCTTTTCGAGCACATAGATGAAGAAGTCAAAACATCTCTTCCAATTTCAGATAGAATAATAAATACGTTCAAAGAACTTTTAAAACAGGGAAAGAACGAAATAATAACTCTCAACCTATCAAGTGGGTTAAGTGGGACTTTCAATCTTTTTAAAATGATCTCAAAGGATTTCATGAACGAAAATAAAGATGTAAAAATAATCAACATAGATACACTGAACATCTCGATAGGTTCTGGATTGGTCGTTCTTAAAACAGCTGAATATATTGAAGAAGGTAAAAAAATCGATGAAATAGCAAAACTCATCGAAAAAGATGTAAAGAAATCGAAAGTGTTTTTTGTGATTCCTACCCTTAAATATTTGGTTAAAGGTGGGAGAATAGGCAAAGTTTCTGCCACGATCGGTGAGTTTCTCAAAGTAAAACCCATAATCTCCGCCAATGAAGAAGGAATATATTATACAGTTTGCAAAGCACGGGGACTAAATAAAGCGTTCAAAAAGGTATTTGAAGAATTCTCAAGGTTTGTGGGCGAGAAAAAATTTTTAGCAGGCGTTTACATCAGTGGCAGTGAAAAAAGAATCAAAGATGTCCAAGATGAGTTCAAAGAAAGAATAGAAAAGATGAAAAATTCTCAAAGAGTCTTCGAAGGAAAAATATCAAGTACATTGGCTGTGCATACTGGTCCCGGTCTATTAGGAATAGGTGCATTGATCTTGGATTAATCCCCTTTTTGTTGTTTTACCTTTTCAACTTTTTGTTTTTTGTCGATATTAAACACTTCAAAATTTTTAAAGGGATTGAGATGTTCACTCCTATAACAGAACCCAAATGGCGGAGGGATTCTTCTCATGATAAAGATATTGACCTTTCTCGGTACGATGAGATACCAGGAAAACAATATTCATATTGACGATTTTTGTATGTTCCATCGTATTTTTCCAGTAGCCTTAACAAAATATTACCTAAAATCTGTGTCGAAAAAATCTTTAAAGTTGATTTTCTTTCTTACTCATGAAGCGAAAACCCATGACAATTGGCTCAAGTACACAAGACCAGATTTGGAACGTATTAAAGTGAACTACGATATTGTAGGTATCACTGCAGACATGGAACCGATAGAGTTAGTGAAAAAGATGCTTGATGTAGTAAAAGAAGGGGATGAAGTTATCCTCGATACAACACATTCTTTCAGAAACATTCCCATAACTGCTTCTATAATATCCCTTTATTTGAGAGAGGTGAAGAATGCTAAAGTAAGAATTTTGTACGGTTGGTATGATAGAGAATTGAATGCCACAAAAGCTTTCGATATGACCAATATTGTGGAAATGGCTGATTGGCTCTATGCTGCAAGACTTTTCAGAGAATATGGTTACAGCAAACCGCTGGGAGAACTTGTGAAAAATAGAAACATTTCGCTTTATAAAAATAAAGACATCCAGGAAAAGCCTAAGAAACTTGGCAGTCTTCAAGATGCTCTTCGGGATCTCTCCGATGCCTTGAGACTTGGATCCATAAAATCTATAAGGAAGAGTGTAAGAAAGCTTTTGAGACTTCTTGAAGATCCTAAAGGTCTTGCCATGAAGGACCTTGAAAAGTTTACACCAGAATTGTATCCTTTGATTCCTTCCATGGTTGAAAAATACAAGAAACTCGACACTGAAAAAGAATCGATTGAGCTGGACGAAAAAGAACTGGAAGCAGAAAGAGAGCTTTTGAAGTTTTATCTGGATACTGAAGATCTCGGTATGGCATTGAGGCTTGCAAGAGAGTATATAGTAAATGTCACACTGTACAAACAAGGTCAAAGATCAGAAGTACTGAACAGAAAGATAAGAGAATCAGTTATATTTCCTGAAGAAAATCTTATAAGGGAAGCAAGGAACCACGTGGCCCATTTTGGTTTCAATAAAGATGAATTGCCATCATCTAAAAAAACAAGAGAACATCTGAGAGGGCTTTTAGAAAGATCTCTTGATGAGCTGTTTGAAACTCATCAGAAAGTCAATATCAATTCTGTGAAAGCCGTTTTTTCTCCTCTCGGTACGTCCAAAGGAGCGTTGTTTACAGTCTTAAAACATTTTAATCCTGATGTATTGGTCGTGATTACATCAAAGCAGGCGGCAGAAAATGTTGATGAAATAATCGAAAAAGCAAATTTTAAAGGTAAACACTATGTGGTATTGGTCAATGATCCATTCACAGGGGTAGATGAAATCGATAAGGTAACCGAAGAAATACGAAAATACCTTGAGGACAACAATGTCAAAGATATTGTAGTGAACTTAACAGGAGGAACCTCTCTTTTGGGATACATTGCAGAACTTGTGAAAGAAAAGATAAGGTATGGGAGAAGGATTACTACAGTCTTAGCAGTGGATAGAAGACCTTACGAAGAACAGAAGGAAAATCCTTACATAGTAGGTGAGATTCTCGAATTACCACGGGAGTGAGGTAATAGAATTTTTACTTGCTAACTAAAACAAAACTTTTTTCGATATCGCCGATAAGTTCGTTAATTGTTGGCGGTGTTTGACAGTTCTTGGAATTTCATCGACAACATAAGAAGTGGGGTTGGTATCTATTCACGCGGGTAAAGTTTTAGAATTTGTTGAAGAACCAATTACAGATCTTAAAAATCTTTCAAAACCAATCAAAAAGTTATATAATTAATTGCGTAAATTAGTATCCTTCCCAAACATTTCCGCAAGGAGGACTTTCAATGGAGCGTCAAACCAAAGGTGTTCAACTTTTACGCGGTGATCCAAAAAAGGCAATAATGAGGTTATCATTTCCAATGATGGCGGCTATGTTTGTGCAAGCATTATATAACCTTGTAGATAGTATATGGATTGCTGGACTTGGCCCACAGGCATTGGCTGCGATTGGAATTTTCTTTCCAATTTTCATGATAATTCTGGCATTTTCAGGTGGAGTAGGCGTTGGTGCGAGTTCTGTGATTTCGAGAAAGATAGGAGAAAAGAACAAAGAAGAAGCTGACAGCGCTGCGGTTCATTCAATCATTCTCGCGATTTCCTTTGGTGTTATAGCGACTATCGGAGTTTCGCCGATTATTGGATCCATTCTCAAACTAACGGGTGCCACCAACGAAACCCTTGCCCTCTCCGTGAATTATTCTAAAGTACTTCTTTCGGCTATAACACTTTTAATGTTCAATAATGTAGCAAACGGTGTTTTGAGGGGCGAAGGTGATACCAAGAAATCGATGTATGCTATAACCCTTGGCTCTATCTTGAATATATTTCTCGATCCAGTGTTTATATATGTTTTTAAACTCGGAATAAAAGGAGCAGCATATGCAACTGTTTTATCAATAGCCGCTTCTACAGTTCTGATAATTTATTGGTTGTTTGTAAAGAAAAACACCTATGTCTCCATCCGATTTAAAGCTTTCAGACTTAATATCCAGATACTTTGGGATATATTGAAAGTTGGCATCCCCGCTTCTTTTGCACAAATAATTATGTCTATGTCGGTATTTGTATTGAATGTTTTTGTTGTAAAAGCAGGTGGAGATACGGGCGTGGCAATTTTCACAAGCGCGTGGAGGATTATAAATTTCGGAACAATACCACTTATAGGCATATCCATGGCAGTAACCTCTGTGACTGGTGCTGCTTTTGGAGAAAGAAATGCCGTAAAACTACAAAGTGGCTATCTTTTTTCGGTAAAGTTTGGCCTCTTGATAGGTTTAAGTGTGATGACAGTAATACTGCTTTTTGCTTCAAAAATAGCCTTCATTTTTACTTATTCAGAGCAGGGAAGTCTGATGTTTAAAGATCTTGTAGAAGCATTGAAGATCTTGAGTTTCTTCATTCCTACTGTTCCATTTGGAATGTTTACTTCTGCTATGTTTCAAGGTATAGGGCATGGTATGAAAAGTCTGGCGGTTTCCATACTGAGAACTATTGTACTCCACGTTTTCTTTTCCTGGTTTTTTGTATTTGTTTTGAACCTTGGCTTAAAAGGTGTTTGGTGGGGAATGGTCGCAGGAAACGTCACCGCAGAGACCGTCACTTTTATTTGGGGGTTGATGGTTTCCAAGAAGTTGAAAAAAGAATTTGAAATGAAACTTCTGAGTGAAGAGAGTTGACCAGCAAAATACTCTAAATCCCACTTAGAAGAATGAATGACATATATTAGAAAAAGATTTCAAAAAGACATGCAGTATAGCATGATGGTTTCTTTTTGTGCCTTTCACATATGTATAAGTACCAATATACTTTTCATTAAGAGTAGATTTTGAAAATGTATTTCCTCGCCGTGTTACTATTCCCCACCCGTTTAATTTATCAATAATATAATTCAAAGGTTTCCCTCCCGCGCAGCAAATTTCATTTTTCTTTTCGTTTCCTCCGAAATATATCTACGCTGCATTTCATATACTCCGAAAAGCATCCAGCGAGCAAACCAACTTGCAGGAGTAGAGGTGCCAAGAGGTTCTAAAACGGCATAGACAATAACACCTTCTTTCACCTCCGTATTGCCATTTGGTATTTTTAGAGTGGAAAGATTTTGAAAAAGCAGATGTAGAGTTTGAATTCACTTCGGGGATGATTTGGAAGACAAATTCATGAAACCAGATCGCCCAAAAGATGGGGATATCACGTGAAGCCGTCCGTGATTATGTAAATCGTGCATTGGAGAAAATATTTCACGAAATATTCACTTGATTTGCCTCACACTTTGTGGTATAATATATATGCAATTGAATATTCTACGACACCGGGCGAAAAAGTCCGGTTTTTGTTTTATATACTCCTCTTAAAATATGGTTGACAAAATGTCAGACGTATGATATTATAGTATCGAACAGCGGGGAGGTCTTTGAAAAATTATAAAGGGGGTTAATATTAGTGAGACTGGATCTGTATGCTGGTCTTGCTGATAGGAATGGAAATGTTTTTGGAAAGAATGAGAGATTCAAAGCATTTTTAGATGATCTTACGGAATTAACAGGTGGCCTAAGTGTTATGGATCAAATTGGCAGGTATAAAAACCGCGAAGGGAAAATAATTGAAGAACCTTCGGTAGTGATAACCATATTTGGTATTAACGAAGATCAATTATCCGCGGTGAAAGAGATTGTAAGGAATTTTTTGAAAGAAACGGATCAAGAAAGTGCAGTCCTTGTTAGGGATTTGGTAAATCCAGAATTTATTGAAGTTTAATAAAAGCCCTCCCCGCTGTTTATTCAAAAAGGGAGGGGTGAAGATGATAAAAGATCGCGTGGCAGTCAGACTCGATGAGAAAACAAGGCAAAAGCTTGAAAGCTTCATCAAAAGAAAAGGTATGAATGTAAGCGAAGTAGTTCGGGAGGCTGTGAATGATTATCTGCGGGTTCAAGATATCTCATGGGCTAAGATTGATTATGAGGTTATTCCCATTATTATCTCAAGTTTCAAAGAATTTGGCTTTGAGTTGATTGAAGTTATAAAACCAGATACGGATATATCGCGTGTTATCGGTAAAAAGATACCTATTATACTTTGCTTTGAAAATGCTGATATAAGAATTGATGTTAAACTTTATATCGAAGAATCGAATGGAAAATACATATTGGAGATTGAGTTTCCAAACAATCAGATAGTTGAGACAGGTGATATCACACTAAGTACCGGGAATATAACTTATATGGGCTTATTAACACAATTCAGTGAAGAGAAATTCAAACCGTATCTTGAAGATACTCTGAAGATCAAAAATTCAGGATTATCTAAGAAGCAGATTGAAACAATAAAGAATTTAATAGATAAAAAACGAGTAAAATAGGATCCAGTCTCACTTTTGTTAACCCCCAAACCCGCCTTCGGGCGGGTTTTTTGTTGCCCAAATGGAGGCGATAAAATGGCAAAACGCGGTAGAAAACCTAAATATTCAAAGAAATTTCTCGCAGAACTTGCCAAAAAGTTTGATGAGTATATTGAAAATACAGATATTCCTATAATTGCTGAGTTTGCTTATTTAAACAATATAGACCGAACACTTTTATACGATAAGCCGGAATTTTCCACACTATTAAAAAAAGCAATTGCAAAGAAAAAAGCACAACTTGAAAAATTAGCATTAAAGGGAGAAATAAATCCCACGATGGCTGTATTTTCTTTGAAACAACTTGGTTGGAGTGATAAGATATGCTACCTCAATAGGGCCTTACTGAACTTTCAAAAATAAACAAATCAGAAATGACTATTTCTTTTCCAGTATTCAATTCTGAAATTTTGTACGCAGGCATGGATAACCCTGAAAAGATAAAGCCAATAGCTGGAATCACAGGAATATGGATCGAAGAGGCTACAGAGCTTAACATCGATGTATTCACAGAGAAATACCTTGGAGATGCCGGTTCAAATAAGTTCTGGGACTTTGTTATAGCTGCTGCAGAGAATATTAAACAGGCAGCAGAGAGGATGAAGGAAAGGGACTCCTTTCCTAAACCCAAACAAGAATGAACAGATAAAGCGCATTATCTCCCTTACGGTTTCATACTTCATAGAAAGCCTTTTCAACAAAGAAAACCTTCTGCCCCCGGAAGTCCGGAAGTTCCGGGAGTTCGAACAGAAATTTTATGAATTCTTGTACGGAGAACAAGCAAATGAAATGCTTGAGCAAACCCTGAAAGAATTCAAAGAAAGCACAAAATACAATGAACAAACGAAAGATATTGATGATTTCTTAGAAGGCTGGAAAAATCACATCGATTGGCAAAAATAAAGCCCGGGTTATCCCGGGCGTTTTCCTTCTGGGTCTACTTTTAGACCTAATTCATGGCAGCCCCACGGGGAATCGAACCCCGACCTTCGGACTGAGAATCCGATGGACTAGCCGTTATCCTATGGGGCCACAACGCAAAGGAATTATACCACAGTCCTTTTACAAGTTCAAGCCCCGTAAAATTACAAACAGTTTACCCACATTGGAACCGTGATTTTTATTTCAAAATTTGTTTTAGTTTACTATATAAAAGTTAAATGATGATATAATTATACAAATGGAGGTGATTGAATGGTAGCAATTATAATTTTAGTAATATTAGCTATTTTGACGGCAATTTTCATCGCGGTTTATAATTCCTTAGTTGTTAAAAGAAAAAGAGTACAAAATGCGTGGAGTCAAATCGATGTACAACTTAAGAGAAGGCATGATTTGATTCCAAATCTTGTGAATGCTGTAAAAGGATACATGAAGTTTGAGAAAGAAACATTGGAGAAAGTCATAGAAGCACGTTCCAAAGCTGTGAATGCTGGAAATTTACAAGACAGAATGAAAGCAGAGGGAGAACTGAGTGGATTCTTGAGTAGATTGTTGGTTGTCATGGAGCAATATCCTGATTTAAAAGCATCTCAAAATGTTACTCAATTGACCGAGGAGTTAACATCCACTGAAAATAGAATTTCTTATGCTCGACAGTTTTATAACGACACAGTCATGAAATACAACACTGCGTTGGAAGTTTTTCCAAGTAATATAGTAGCATCATTATTTAAATTTAAACCTTATCCATTTTTTGAGATCTCTTCAGAAGCTGAAAGAGAGGCTCCAAAGGTAAATCTTGATTTTTAGTTCAATTATGAGATACCGAATTGTCCTGTATTTTTTTATAACGTTTATCGCGGTGACAATTTTTTCTAACCCAATTCTGAGTTATAGGGTTTTCAAAACTAAACACGTGGATGTCATCTATCAAGAGGGATTAGAAGCTTCCATATATGATTTTATTCAAGAAATTGACAAATTGTATGAAGATATAACCAATTTTTATGGTATTTATCCAGATGAGAGGCTTAGAGTAATTATAACCGATGGTACAGATATATCGAATGCCTCTGCAATTCCTTTTGACGACTCAATACACATATATGCGTGCGGAAATTCCAGTGATGAAATTTCATCAGATTATAAAAATTGGTATAGATTCGTCTTCACGCATGAGTTCACACATGTATTACTTGGAAATTATTACAATCCATATTACTCCGTATTAAGAACATTTGGTAATCCATTACCTTCTTTGATACTCAGTTCCCAGATTCCTCTTTATCTTCATGAAGGACTTTCCATATTCACAGAATCAAAATTCAACAGTATCTTTGGGAGATTGAATGATGCAAGATTCCAAATGTACATCCGTGCTGATCTGTTATCTGGGAAATTTAAGGGACTTGAGCTTGCCGGAGGATATTTCTCACATAGAGAATGGGCACCTGCTGGTATGATGTATGAATATGGAGCATCTTTGATTAAATTCATCTCAAAGTATTACGGTGAAACGGCTGTTCACCACTTTTTATACGAGTTTTTCAAGGCACCAGGACTTGGTGTAAGTGCAAGTATACAAAAGCTCTCTGGGGAAAACTTTAAGGATTTTGTGGATGAGTGGAAAAAATACGAGTTAAGAAAGGCTGAAGAAGTGAAACGTTGGGTGAATTACAACACTTTACGAACGGGCAGAAGATTGACTCATTCCGGTTGGTGGACAGGAATTTTCGATGTCACAAAAAATGGCCATATTTATTATTTTGAAGACAAGGAGAATTCGGAATCCGCTCTGATGTTTTTGGATCTCAAAACAGACAGAAAGAAGAAAATTTTGGATCTCGGTAAAATACCACGAGATATCGAAATATCACCTTCAGGAAGATACATAGCGATGGTAGTGAATTCTCAGCAGTATTTCAACCTTTTTAATTTCAATGAGTTGGTTATCTACGATACATTTAAAAAGAGATTCTTGAGCCCAATTTTGCAGAGAGTTGTATCTGTTGATTGGCTTAATGAGGAAAGTCTAATTTTACTGCGGAACGATCGTGGATTCAGAAAAATCCAAAAATATGATTTAAAAACCAATACCCTAAAAACTCTGCTCGACGGAACAAGAGGGATATTCATAAATTCCATTTCTTGTTATAATGATTCGATTTATTTTTCTGGCTCATTCAATGGACAAAATGATCTATTTGTCTTAAAACTTTCTAATAGTTTTGTTTATAGACTCACCAACGATGTTTCAAATGATCTCGATCCAGAAATCTCAGAAGATGGTAGATACTTGTGTTTTGTTTCTGACTCACCTGAAGAAAAATACAATATTTTTAATGTTTATATCGCTGATCTGAAAAAACAGCGAATTTTCAAAGTAACGAACGTTATATACGGTTCATTCAAACCGCGATTCTATAAAGGCAGCCTCATTTACAGAGGTTACACTCCGGATGGCTATGATATATTCTTCATCGAAAAACCATACAATAGAATCTATGAAACTCATAAAAAATTATATTATGATCGCTTCGATCATGCAGAGAATATTTCGAAGAAAAGGGCATACGTGGCAAAACGCAGTATTAAATTCTCGAATTATATTAAACCAAGGATCTGGATGTTTCTACCATATCTTTCGATCACCGAGGATTCAGCGCAATTCATGATGTATCAATTCAATGCCTTTTGGGACACATTCGTTGAAAATTTAGTTTTATCATACGGGGTTTTTAGAACAGCCGAAGAACCCATCAATTTTTCGCTCCTTTTCGTAGGAAAGCATTTCGTGAACTATTCAATGAATTTCAATTTCAAATACTCTTTCAAAGAGTCAGAAAAATTTGAGGGATCGATGAATGGAAAAGCAGAGCTCTACATTCCGTTTGGTAATCCACTGAAAACAGGGATTTTCATCCAAGGAATGAACATTCAAGTATTAAAACAACAAAATCTTCTGATGAATTTGAATTCAGCCTTGATGTTCGATCAAGTTTACAGCAGATACTTTGATAAATTCTGGCGGACTACTGTTATTGCAACACTTGATCTAATGAAAATAAGCAATTGGAATCTCAGATTGATGAATTCCTTCGTTTTCCTTAGAACATTTTGGAATTTTGAAACATCTTTAAAAGAGAGTTCGGTTACTTTTAATGTAAAAACTCAAACACCTGTTTGGATAATAGACAAGGGCACCTTGGATGGGAAATATTCTATAGGCTCCATCGATTTTGTAACAAAAAATGGGTTGAACCTCTCCCTCGGATCGCTTGCGCCTATTAGTAGCTTTGGATTCAAAGTTAATTTTGCTTTTCAATACTATGTGGAGATTGCCACTGAATTGGGGATAAAATATGAAGGAAATAGAGTTTACCCCTACTTTCAATTGAGCCCAAAACTATTGGATCTTTTCTGATGGTTTTTGAGGATTAACGAAAATAGTCCTGTAATTTTTATAAAGAACAAAACCTGGTTTAGCTCCTTTGGGTTTCCAAACATTTTTTACCTCTGTATAGTCAACTGCTACTTTTGAAGATTGAGATGCCTTAGAGTGTTTTGCAGCAAGAAAGGCAGCGTATTCTATAACACGCTCGTTGGACTTACGACCATCCAATTTCAGTATCACATGACTTCCCGGTATCTCTTTAGCATGAAACCATAGATCACTTTTATTGGCTATTTTGAAAGTTAACGCATCGTTTTGTTTGTTGTTTTTACCGACGAAAATCTTAAATCCATCGAATTCATAAAATTTGTACTCCTGATTTTGTCGTGCTTTTACACTTTTGCTCTTTCTCGATTTTAAAAGCCCTACATCAATTATTTCTTCTTCAATACTTTCGATATCCTCTAAACTCCTGGTATTATCCAAATAATAAAAAAGTTGATTCAAATAGTCATATTCACGCTTCAATTTATCATAGCGTATTTTCGTTCCAGCATATTTTCCTTTATATTTCTTGTATCTCTCAAAATAGATTCTCGCATTTTCCAATATCGATTTGGACGGATCAATTTCCACTTCCATTTCTTCATTTGTTTCCCAATCGTACAATTTGACTTTCTCGAGGTTCTGCTTATGTACTTCCAAACTGTGTAAGTTGGTCATTATCAATTCCCCGATTTTCTTGTAATTTTCGTATTGATCGTATTTCCTTATTTGCTTTTCTAATATTTCCAAAGCTCTCTCAACTTTTTCTCTTTTGCTCCTAACAATGCTCATCAAAGTGTTAATTTTACTTTTGAATTGTTCATGTTCGCAAAGGAAAGTGAAAAATCTTTCCAATGCTTCGAAAGGGTTCTCAAAATATTCATAATTATCATTTGAAAACATTTGTAATCTTGTTCCAACAATATCTAAAATATTTTGAGACATATACAAATACATTCCAGGATCGTTAATGACCTCAAGAGCTACCTCTTTTATTTTTTCGCGCAATAGATTCACATATTCGTTGACATCATCACTTTTTCTTTCAAGTTTCGCTCTGTGAAGTACTTCATCCACTAACAAAGGTGAAAAACCTTGTAAAACTCTCAAAAGGCTCTTTTTAAAATTTCCATTCTTAGGTATTAGATCCTTTGGAAGAATCTCAAATGGTTTTTTTTGATCATTTTTATAGAAATTGAATCTAAAATTAGGTTGTATATCCCTAAACCTTGTACTTATTCGTCTATGAGCATCCACAATTTTGGAAGTTTCGAGATCGATCAGAATGATATTCGAGAATTTTCCCATGAGCTCGATTACTAATCTGAATTTTTTGACTTCACCAGACTCCCTCAATTTCTTTAAATCCATCACAAGAACCCTATCAAAATC
>DQYP01000209.1 GCA_011043375.1 Thermotogaceae bacterium
CCTGGAAACCCTAGATCTTGCATATAGTCAAATTTTTTAATATCCTCAGGTGTATAAACCCTTTTTACCTCTATTTTGGATAACGTTTCGAACTTCTCTTTTCTCTCTGGATATTTCTTTAGAACAGGCTCTAATTTCTCTTTTTCCCACCTTTCAAGTTCTTTCGATATTTCACCCATTTTTGACTCCTCCTCAGAAGAATGAAAATCTCAGCAAGTATATTATACTCGTAAAATAAAAATCGGGGGAGTACCCCCGAGGAAAGGTTTGAATCTATATTCATCGATCACAGAATTCTAAATGGATCTACACCAGATTTCAACGCCATTCTTATTGCTTTATACCTCATTTTTTCTATCGCGGAATCTATACTTTTTCCTGGCATTTCCACAAATGATAACTTTTCGTTGTTTAATGCTCTTTTCTTTCTCATTGAAACCATAAAATCTATCAAAAAGATCTTTCTTATTGATTCCAAAGGCATTTTTCATTCCTCCTTTTACCCTATTTTGAAAACATCAACCCCATTCATCATACTTTCCAAAACCATGTTGTTTTTAGCACTTTGAATGTCTCTATCAACACTTTTTAATGATTTGCAGCATCTTTCGGATAATGTTGTGTGATGTTCCCTCCATCTCAGTGAGAATGATTTTAATGAATCAAGTTGAAAAAAATTCATCGCTAAATTAAAAATCATGAATTTCACCCCCTAAAAATTGAAATCAATCCCTTGCTCGTTGAATATAATAAACCAAAAAATAAAAAATGTCAAGTATAAAATTAATAAAATTGAATATGATTTTGAAAAAATAGAATATTCTTTATAGAAATATTGAAAAAAATAAAAAGCCGTGGATATTATCCACGGCTTTTATAAATGATCCACCTGCTTATAATTCAAGGTCCATTGTGTACATTCACTTTATGCCGTGGACGGAGCAATGGTAATCTTTTATCAGCTTGTTTTGTTATCGTTAATTTAGAATTCACTCCGTCCACCTCCTTGGTATTAGTGCCAAACAAAAAAACTTTCAGTGTTTAAATATATTAACATAAATCATAATCCTTTATATTTAAATTGAGTGAAATTTATGTTGAAGTTCAGTAAACCAACAAATATTCGTATAAATTCAAGTTATGCGCTTTAATTTTGTTAAAAACATAAAAGGATAATAAGAAAAAGCACAGGGATCAGTTTAAATCATCTTTGTAGCAGGCCAAAGGTAATAGTTTAATTGGGTTTCTCGAGAAAATTTCTTTTACTTAAATCTGAAAAATCCCGCCTTAAAATAGGCGGGATTATTAAACTTGGTGGAGTCGATGGGATTTGAACCCACGACCTCTACCGTGCGAAGGTAGCGCGCTCCCAGCTGCGCTACGACCCCACAGCATTCATATTATATCATCTTTATTTCCACTTTTCCACCTTTTTCTAAAGATCTATAAGCGGCTTCAACGACCTCAGTTGCTCTCAATCCATCTTCACCACTTGTGAATGGTTTTTTCTTTTCTTTGTAAGAATCTATAAAATCTTTCAGCATCAATTCATCGGCATTATCACTTGTGGAAAAGTTCGATATCTTTTCATCTTTGTTGCTGTATATGAAACCAGCGGAATTGAAAACATCCACCTCTAAAATCCCTTTTGTACCAACAATTCTCAAAGTCACGTCGCCCCATGTTGGAAATGACACTGGTCTATTCCAACTGCAATCGAGACTAACCGGAATGTCATCGAGTTCTAACATTAACAGGGCAGTATCTTCAACTTCGATGTCCTCATGAATCTGTTTCGCCCTAAATGTTGTTACTGCTTTAAATTCTTTCTGCACGAGCCATCTGAGTATGTCTACGACGTGGACAACATGATCCATTATTGCCCCTCCACCGGACAATTCTTTTTCTAAGAACCATCCCGGAGGCATTTTTCCTCTATTCGTTGCTGCAATCATGTATATTTCACCTATTTCGCCTTCATCGATTCTTTTTTTGATTTCTTTGATTGTTGGAGTGTATCTAACGGGAAAAGCTGTTCCGAGTATTGTCTTTTTTGCTTCACAAAGCTCTATCATCTTTCTTGCATCTTCAGCACAGGTTGCAAGCGGTTTTTCACATAGAATTGCTCCAACTTTTCCTGCCAGATTTTCAACATCCTTCAAATGGTTTTTATTCTCCGATGTTATGACCACAACATCACATCTTTCAATCTCAGAAAAAGGTATGAAATCTATTCCAAGGTTTTCTGAAAATACCTTTCCACGTGATTCATCTGGATCATATATTCCAACAAAGTTAACATCTTCGAATTTCTTCAATATGCTTGCATAACTGTATGCATGAACATGGGCCGCGGATAACATTCCCACTTTCAACATCTTCATCACTCCTCTACGTTATTTATTACTGTTCCGCTTTTGGCAGATTCAATCGCTTTTAAAGCCAATTTAAGGCTTATTATCCCATCTTTCAGTTTTATTGGAACATCTTTACCCTCTTTTAGAGATTTTATAAAATCTGCCATCATTATTTTATAAGGGTTTATGAGTGTCGGATGCGAGAATTTTATTCCATCTTGGTATGAAATTATGGTGTGATTTTTCAATGAATCGAAAGAAAGGACTTCTTTGGTTCCAACAACCTCGTAAGAATACTTAAAAGGTGAATCACTTGGATATGACCATCCTCCCTCAATGTGAGCAACGGTACCATTTTTGAATTTCATCGTTACTATACAGTGATCTGTTTCTATATTTTCGCTAAAGGAATTTGAAACAGCGCTCATACTTTCAACTGGTCCGAGCATCCATGACCAAAAGTCAATATCATGTATAGCAAGATCGAGTATGACACCACCGCTCATAGAAAATTTTTTAAACCAATCCGCCCAATGTGGTATTGGGCCAACACGTGCAGATCTTATCATTGAAATCTCTCCAAGATTGCCATTTGAGTATTCTTCCTTCACTTTTAAGAATTCAGGAAAATATCTTACGATATGTCCAACCATGAATGGAACAGGCTTACTGGATAACTTCTGTTCGAGCCATTCAGCATCCTCGTAAGTTCTGAAAACAGGTTTTTCAGCGAATATCGCTTTTCCAAGATCGATCAATTTCTCATAATAATCTTTTCTTTCAGTTGGAGGAATAGCCAAGATGATCACATCACTTTCTTCAAACAGATCATCGGGATTCTCGAAAACCTTTCCTCCAAATTTTTTAGCGAGTTTTCCGGATTTTTCATGTATTAGATCGTAAAAGCCCACAAGCTTGGTATCTTCAAGTTCAACTATGGAAGCCGCATGTGTCGTTCCCATGAACCCGGCACCTACTATTCCAACTCTTAACACTGTATGTACCCCCTTTGTTTTTGGTCTTATATATTATATAATATAACGCAATTTATCACGAAAGGAGTGAAATAATGAAATTTCTTGTTGTAAACGGTCCAAATTTGAACATGCTTGGAGTTAGGGATAAGAATATCTACGGTTCGAGGAGTTATCGTGATCTTGTGGATATTTTAAATAAATGGGCGAAGGAAAAGGAAATCGAGCTGATGATTTTTCAAAGCAACCATGAAGGAGAAATGATAGATTTTTTACAGAGAGAGCAATTTGATGGACTCGTTATAAATCCAGGAGCACTCACACATTACGGATATTCATTGAGGGATGCTTTAGAAACAATAAGTGTACCGAAGATCGAAGTTCATATATCCAATGTTCATAAGAGAGAAGAATTTAGAAGAAAAAGCGTGACTGCTGAAGTTTGCGATGGCCAAATTATAGGTTTAGGAATACTTGGGTATATACTCGCACTCGAATATTTATATCAAAAACTCACTGAAAAAGCTGGTTTTTAAGTTTTTTGGCTTCTGAAACAGCCACCTCCAACAATTCAAGAAATGAGGCGTTTTTCTCAACATTGGTAAGAGGATCAATCCATGATTTTTTTGTCAAATTCAATGGATCGGGAAATTCTCTCTCATCGATTGTGGGATATATCATGAAGGTGTAATCGATTTTGTTGAAGGTAAGCCACTTGATCAAATACACTAATGGAGTCTTTTTCCTATTAGGATCATGGAAAAAGTTTAAGATCTTGATCATCGAACTATAACTCTTTTTGACGATGTTTCGATCAAATTCCATTTTGAAAGCATCCTTAAAGGATTCAATATAAAGATCTGCCAATTGTTCCAAGGATTCTCCATCGATTTTCAAATGATTTATGAATTTGTAGTTCCAATCCTTTCTCAATTCCTTCTTTAAAAGTATCGTATCTATTATTAACTCAAATTTAGTGTGTGTCTTTGGGGTATGTGTGCGATAATTGATGTATGGATGAGCGATTCCATCCAGAGTTATGTGACATGCATAGCCCATTGAATACAACCTCTGGATTTCGGTTTTTGAATTTTTTACGAGATAAAATAAAAATTCCTTTGACTGATCTTCATGAAGCATTTTGCCAAATTTTGCATCTTTGTAAAAAAACAGATCAGCTCCTTGACATCCGAGCAAAAATACATTTGAGGCTTCATTCAAGGAAAGATCCAAAACTTTGAGTCCGTGGATCGAGTGAGTTATGAAATTAGGCATTTGATGAATACTCCTCTTGGAATTAAAGTTAACTTATAGCTAATGTTTTAAAAAAGTTAAATAATTGACAAGAAAGTGAAAAAGTGATAAAATAAAAAACGTGGGGTGTCGTTCCACCCCTGATGGTGGGCTCAGGTGGACTTGAACCACCGGCCGCCCGGTTATGAGCCGGGAGCTCTACCAACTGAGCTATGAGCCCACAGCATTATGGATTATATATCAAGATGATTGACTTGTCAAGAATGGTGTTGATAAATAAATACAGGAAATTTGATGAATTTTTTCGATATAGGCAAGGAGTGATACAGATGAGGACCTCATCTAACCTTAGGGTTAAGGATCCGGTAAGGCTTTTGGTGAGTAGATACCCTCGCCTTATAATAATAAAAGCTGCTTTCGCTTTATTGCATCTTGGCAAAGAACTGAACTACTCGAACATGGAAAGCATGATAGTTAACATAATAAAAAAACAAAGAGGGGATTGATCCCCTCTTTATTTTTATCGATTGTTACTGTATTTATCCTACTTGATCATCTGCTTGGGTTGTCTTTTCAACGGCTATTTCGCTTTCTTCAATTTGAGCTCCTCTGTAAGATTCCAATCCTGTTCCTGCCGGTATCAATTGGCCTACTATCACATTTTCTTTCAAACCTTGTAGCTTATCTATTCTTCCTTCAACGGCTGCTTCTGTCAAAACCTGAGGAGTCTGCTGGAAGGAAGCAGCACTTAACCAACCGGAATGTTCAAGCGATGCTTTGGTTATTCTGAGTAATCTTCTCACATACTTTGCAGGTTTATTTGGATTGATCAACAGCGTCTTTTTTTGGCCGCTCTCAGTCAGGATCTCAATCTCTTTTACACCCTTGTTTATTAATTTTTCCAACAATTCTTGGGTTATCTCATCGCCTTCTTTTGCTATCTCTTTGATCTCGTGATCTTCCTCTATCAATATGTGATGTGCGAGTATTTTTCCAATTGCTTCTGCTCTGTTCATATCTACTTTGGAATTGTTTCGCATTATTTCTTCATTCAATTTTCTGATTTCAGTGAAGGCAACCAGATCTCCTGGTAAAAATCCTGTATCACCGGGATCGGTAATTTCAACTTTTGCGAACATCTGTCTTATTATTATTTCAATATGCTTATTATGTATATCAACACCTTGTTCAGCATAAACGCGCTTGATCTCTTTCAAAAGATATTCTTCTGCCTTTCTCACTCCGAGAGATGCCATGAGGTTCTTTGGCCTTATTGCACCGGTGGTAAGTTCCATACCTTCGACAACTTTCTGACCTACTTCAACTTTTGGTTTTGTACCACTTGGAACTGTGTATTCATGTATTCTACCTTCGTAATCTTCTATGTAGATCTTGCTACCTTTTTCGTCATTTCTTATGTCCTTTACAAATCCCTTCACTTCACTGAACACTCCGGATGCTTCCTTGAGTTTTTTTCTTGCTTCGAAGAGTTCTTCTGCTCTTGGAAGACCTTGAGTAATATCAGCCGTGGTTGCTATTCCACCGGTGTGGAAAGTTCTCATGGTTAACTGTGTTCCAGGTTCGCCGATTGATTGTGCAGCAACTATACCAACTGCTTCACCTATATTAACGATTTTATGGTTTGAAAGATCCATTCCATAACATTTAGCACAAACACCATTTTCTGCTTCACATGTTAAAACGGATCTTATAATTATGGATGGTCTTACCAATACAGAATCAATGGCATTTTCTCTTAAAAGTTTTGCCACTACGGGATCTATTTTTTCTTCGATTTTAACTACTTCAAATTTACCGTCTTTACTTCTAACATCTTCGCAAGTTACTGTGTCAACTACGGGATAGCAATCGAGTTTTACTGATTCGATATTATGCTCTCTAAGCTTCTTGAACAATTCCCAATTCATAATAGTGCCAGCCTTGAATAAGAGTATGCCATCGTTAGAATAAACATCTTCTGCGATTTCTGAATAAACCTTTGGAGGTTCGTTTGCTTTCAAAGGTTCAAAATTAGCTTGATAGTAAACTTTAACTTGCTTTTTGTAATTCGCTAAGAATCTGGCATCATCATCATTTAGCATAGTATCCCTTATATATGTCCTCTGTGGATTCAATGGATCTCTCAAAATTTCTTTTGTTTCAGGGTCTAAAACATCCTCTGCTAAGACTCTTCCAAATATGTTTTTCTCAAGTGGCTCTATTACAATGTTGGTATCTCTCAACGCTTTAGCTTCTATACCTTGTTTGGTTCCACAATCAGTGGTGTTTATAGTAATGGATTGTGCAACATCGACCAATCTCCTAGTTAAGTATCCAGCGTTTGAGGTTCTCAAAGCGGTGTCAGCAGATCCTTTTCTTGCACCGTGAGTTGATATGAAGAATTCAATAACATCCAATCCTTCACGGAAATTAGAAGTTATTGGTATTTCTATTGTTTTACCTGACGGATCTGCCATTAATCCTCTCATACCGGCGAGTTGCTTAACTTGGTCTATGTTCCCTCGAGCACCTGAGTTAACCATCATGTAAAGTGGGTTGAAAGAATCTTTACTCAATTCTTGGTATGTAACTTGTTGGATAGCCTCTGTTGCGTCTTCCCAAATTTTTATAACCTGCCTGTACCTTTCATCTGGAGAGAGAAATCCTCTCTCATATAGATCTTCAACTTTTTGAACCTTTTCCTTAGCATGTTCTATAATTTCATATTTTTTAGGTGATATTTTGACATCTTTGATGGAAATAGTAAGACCCGATATCGTGGAATAATGGAATCCAAGATCCTTTATATCATCTAAAAGATCTGCGGTTCTATCTATACCATACTTCTTGAAAACGTTGAAAACTAATTCTTTTATTTGCTTTTTTCCAAAGGTTTTTGAATAATCACGCATATCTTCAGGAATTATTTCATTGAAAATCAGTCTCCCATATGTTGTCTTCACTAATTTACCGTTTAAATTCACTTTTATAGGAGTATGTAATCCAATGTATCCAAATTCTTTGGCCAAGAAGGCCTCTTCAGGCGATGAAAAAATTATTTTGCTCTCGGGTAGCTTTGGATTCTCCGCTGTTAGATAATATGAACCTACTATTATGTCTTTTCCTGGCATGGACAACGGTTCACCATGAGCTGGTGAGATTATGTTGTACCTTGAAAACATCAAGAACCTTGCTTCTGCTTGACTTGCTGCAGACAATGGAACATGAACCGCCATCTGATCACCATCGAAATCGGCATTGAATGGTGGGCAAACGAGTGGATGCAATCTTATTGCGTTTCCTTCAACGAGTTTGGGTATGAAGGCTTGGATACTGATCCTGTGGAGTGTTGGAGCTCTATTCAAGAGTACTGGGTGATCTTTTATGACTTCCTCTAAGATTTCCCAAGCCTGCGGCATCTCTTTTTCTATTATTGTCCTTTTAAGTTTACGAGCTGATTTGCTTGTATCATCTTTTATCAACTTAGCGAGAACGAATGGCTTGAATAATTCCATCGCCATTTTCTTTGGTATACCGCATTCGTGCATTTTCAATTCAGGTCCAACGACTATGACGGCTCTTCCAGAATAATCTACCCTTTTACCAAGGAGGTTCCTCCTAAATCTTCCTTTTTTACCTTTCACCATATCGGTGAGAGATTTTAAAGGTCTTCCACCTCTATCAGTAATTGGTTTTGACATTCTACCGTTGTATATCAAAGAATCGACGGCTTCTTGAAGCATTCTCTTTTCATTTCTAACGATTATATCTGGCACACCAAGATCCATGAGTTTCTTGAGTCTGTTGTTTCTATTTATCACTCTTCTATAAAGATCGTTCAAGTCAGTTGTAGCAAATCTTCCACCTTCTATCTGTATCATCGGTCTCAAATCTGGTGGAAGGACTGGTATAACTTCTAAAATCATCCATTCAGGTTTGTTGCCGGATTTTATGAAATCTTTAACTACTTTGAGTCTTTTCAATAATTTCAAAGCCCTTGTGCTTGATTTCGGTAAATCTTGCAGTTCAGCCTCCAATTCAGCCCTCAGCTTCTCAAGATCAGTCTTTTGAAGTAACTTTTTTATAGCCATTGCTCCAGTTTCAGCTTCTATTTTGCCCGGATATATGGTTTTGTAAGCTTCATATTCGTTGTCTACAATTATATCGCCAACGTTTTTTCCAATTTCTTTGGAGATCTCTGGATCTATCTCAGTTATCATTACTATTGGCCTATCGTTTTCAACATTGGTTTCGATATCAAATTCCCCAGAGTAATGCGAATCAAATATTTTGTATTCTGCTGTTGAAAGTATTTCATCATCGTATAGGAATCTGTCAGCTATAATATCACCTTTTTTGATTTGATCCCCATCTTTAACGTAAACTATCGATCCTTCCATTATTGGATAATCTTTTTCCTGTATAACCCTTTCAATGTAGACCTTCGCAGTATTCCTGACCTCGTATTTTCCATCTTCTCTTCCTTGTATAGAAAGATTTTTATCGAATACCAGTTTTCCAGAGATGTTCGCAACAACCGGCGGTAAATAACCTTCAGTAGTTATTTGGTCACCTTTTTTGATTTTTTGACCATCTTTCACAAGAACCCTACAATTATGTGGTATAACATATACGATTGGTTGTTCTTTACTAGTAACCAGCGGTTCAAGTCTGATCGTGTTCGTTAACTCATCTACTTTAACATTTCCATCGAAAGGTGCGTAGATAGGTGGCACCTGCTGTTCTTTAACTATTTCTTCTCCTTTTTCGATGGCTTCGCCATCTTTGAATTCCAAAACCATCCCAGGATAAACAGGATATTCCTCGCTTATCGTTTCTCTTACAGTGACCCAATTGATGTATCTTCCAGTATTTGTCTCTTCTTCTCTCAAGCTGACAATACCATCTAAACCGCTTCTTACAGGGCCGCGTGGATTTCTAACTCTCACAGCTATCTCAGCTTCAAAATCCCATTTCGATTTGTAAATGTTGTATTCGGTCTCGTACAACATGTCACCTTTCTCAAACATCGTTGCTTTGGGGTTGGTAACCAGGTAAGTTTTCTCGATTATCCTGTGAGAGCCAAAATAAATGACCTTTTCCAGATCCTTCGAGCTCATATTCAATAGAGTCGACAAAATACTTGGGGTTGATTTCAGATACCATATATGTACAACAGGGGATGCCAATTCTATGTGTCCCATTCTTCTTCTTCTAGCCTCTTTCGACTCTACCCTAACACCGCATCTTTCACAAACGGTACCTTCATACTTTTTTCCATTGTATTTGCCACAACTACACTCGTAATCTTTAGTAGTTCCAAATATCCTCTCACAGAAAAGTCCATCTCTCTCCGGTTTGAAAGTCCTATAATTTATAGTTTCAGGTTTTTTAACCTCACCACTGGAAAGAGATCTCAAATACTCAGGCGAGGCTATGGCAATCCTTATCGAACCTATTTTTTTAGTAGTACTCGTTGCCATTTTATCCCTCCTCGAAGGGATTCATTATAATGAATCCAGATTTAATTCATTGCCCTCTTCGTCGTAAACCCTTACGTCAAGGGCAAGAGATTGAAGCTCTTTTATGAGCACCTTGAAACTCTCTGGAATTCCAGGTTCAGGGATATTTCTGTCTTTCAATATCGCTTTGTAAACCTCATTTCGGCCTTTCACATCGTCTGATTTGACATTTAGCATCTCACTCAAAGTATGTGCTGCACCATATGCTTCAAGTGCCCAAACTTCCATTTCTCCGAATCTCTGTCCACCGAATTGTGCTTTACCACCGAGTGGTTGCTGGTGAATCAGTGAATAAGGTCCTGTGCTTCTGGCATGTATTTTATCCTGAGCTATGTGTATGAGTTTCATCATGTACATGTATCCAACTACAACTGGCTGCTCAAATGGAAGACCTGTTCTTCCATCTCTCAATATTACCTTACCTGTTTTCTCTTTCTCATTATCGCCTTCGTCTAACTTGTATTGTTTTCTCACTTTGTAAAGCTCATCCATTATATCATCTTCTTTTGCACCTTCGAATACAGGTGTGGCAACATAAGTGTTCGTTAATTTTGCAAACCACCCAAGGTGTGTTTCCAATATTTGTCCAAGATTCATTCGCGATGGAACTCCCAAAGGACTCAGGATCATATCTACTGGTGTCCCATCTGGTAGAAATGGCATATCTTCTTTCGATAATATCTTGGATACAACACCTTTATTACCATGGCGTCCAGCCAATTTATCGCCAATATCCAAGGGTTTTCTACTGGCAACATACACTTTTATCAATTTATTTACACCAGCACCAAGCTCTGAAACTTCTTCACGGTCAAAGACCTTAACGTCGATTACTCTTCCTTGAACACCATGTGGAAGTCTCAAGGAGGTATCTTGAACGTCCCTTCCTTTTTCACCGAACACTGATCTGATAATCTTTTCCTCTGGCGTGATGTCTTCCTCACCCTTTGGAGTTACTTTACCAACTAAAACATCCTTCGAGCTTACGAATGCACCTATCCTAACGATGCCATTCTCATCCAAATTTCTGAGCAATTCTTTATTAACATTCGGTATTTCAGCTGTGACTTCTTCTGGACCAAGTCTCGTCTCCCTAACATGTGTTTCATACACTTCGATATGAATGGATGTGAAGGTATCTTCTTCGAGTAACCTTTCACTGACAAGAATTGCATCTTCAAAGTTGTAGCCCTCCCAAGGCATGAAAGCAACGAGTATATTTTTGCCGAGTGCAAGCTCGCCCATGTCAGTTGCAGGTCCGTCGGCTATCGGTTCTCCTTTTCTTACAAAATCCCCAACGTTGACTATTGGCCTTTGGTTTATACATGTATCCTGATTGGATCTTATAAACTTCAAAAGCGTATATTCATCAATTATAGATTTACCATTTTCATCTTTCAAAGGTTTTTGATTCTCGTCGGTTCTTTCAATTAAAATTTTCCTACTATCGACTTTTTTCACTACTCCATCGTGTTTTGCGAGTATCACATAACCAGAATCTCTGGCAGCTACAGCTTCCATTCCTGTTCCAACCAATGGAGCTTCAGGTTTTACAAGTGGAACCGCCTGCCTTTGCATGTTGGAACCCATCAATGCCCTGTTAGCATCATCATGTTCAAGGAATGGTATCAAGGAAGTTGAAACGCTCACTA
>DQYP01000179.1 GCA_011043375.1 Thermotogaceae bacterium
AATATATCCTTTTTGCTGGTCATTATTTTATAAGACGAAATTTCTCTTTCAATTTTAATAATTCGCATGTGATTTCCCAGGTGGCTGTATACCGGGAAGACAGCTTTAATAAAGTGCTCATTTTATTCTTTGGAAAGTTGTCTCCATATCTAAGCGCTGAACTCCTTGCTAATTGGGTTCTGTTTGATTGAATCATTGAATAAATTAAATTTCTTGCAATTCGACCTCTTGCTATTTTATATGAATGTAAATTATCCCTGTTTATTCTCTTAATAATTCTTTCTTCCCAATTCTCAATTGATGGAGCTGACTCCCAGCGTTTCTTGTTTTTTTTAATCCAGCCCTGTTCTTTGGAGACTTTGCCGCCATCACTTACAAATAATACTTTTGGTATAAACCCCCACTTACCAAAAGTGGCAAGATATGCCCAAAACTCAAGATCCTCGGTAATACGCAACTCAGATCGCTGCCCCCCGGTTCGCTTTACTACATTAGTTCGCATCAATACACTTCCAGTGCAGACATGATTGTGCTCAGCCCAGAATTTATAAAAATTATCCAGCACAATTGACGTTTTAGGTTTGGTATGTTCTTCCCTTAAAATTTTAGGGCTAATAGCATCTGGTTTACCGGGGTTTTTATGTAACTGCCCCGTGCTAACTGCAATGGCATCGGTGTTTTTTTCCAGGAACCGAATAGTCTCCTTTAAAAAACCTGGTTTCCAGTAATCATCAGCATCTAAAAAAGCCAGGTATTTTCCTCGAGATGCTTTAATGCCTTTATTACGTGCAGATGCAGGTCCCTGGTTTTCCTGATGTATTAATTGAAGATTAGGAATGTTCATGTTTGTAATAATCTCAGCTGATTTATCAGTGCTGCCATCATCAACAGCGATAATCTCTAGGAAATACTCGCCTTTTTGGCTTAATACTGATCTTAAACACCGTTCAATAAGAAGTGCAGACTGGTAAAAAGGTATTATTATACTGATATCCATAGAAGGACTTAAATATGAGAATATCCTTTTTTATCTCTTTTTAATCGGTTTCTGCAATTTACACAACAATTATTTCCATTCTTAAAACCAATTAAATATGCTTTTGCGTAAAAGTAACTTCTGAAGAATATTAAATTTGGGATAAAGAATGCGGCTCCGATATCAGATTTCCTGATAGCTCTATGAATACCATTATATGAATTTATTTTAATTAATTGAATTAGTGGATGAAGCATAGGAACTAAAAAGGCAGGGATCTTTTTTTCAAAATACCATTTAAAGACTCTTGGAGTTTTTATAAATGCTTCGCCATCACCTCTTCCATAGTTATATTGCTCTTTCCAGAACTGCCTCAGCTTTTTTGGCCTTCCCCAATAGGTCATGGCTTCTGGTGCATACGCAAATTTCAGTTCTTCCTGTATCATCTGCCTGCCGAATACCGAATCGTCTGCATAAAAAGTAAGATCTTCCGGAAGGCCGCCAAGTTGCTTCCAAACCTTTTTAGTGTACGCAATGGAGCGATTACCCGGCACGAAACCCGGTCCTAATTTTGGCATACCACCATTCTCAATGTAATACTCGGCCCTGGCAACTGCCGATTTTACGGTTTCTTTATCTATGCAGGTGTTTCCGGCAACAACATCAATAGAGGAGTCGGTTTCGAATGGCGTAATAAGCTCTTCACACCATATTTTATTTAACCGGACACCCATATCAGTTGACAGAATATGCTCGTGAATAGCATGTTCAATGGCAACATTTCTACCGTGGGCAGCAGCTCCTTTCTCCTGGATAAGTTTTACCCGGTTATCTTGCTCAGACCATTCGAGAAGCATTTCGTAAGTGCCATCATCAGAAAATGCGTCAACGATGACTATTTCGTTGGGTTGCCGGCTTTGTTCGAGCACATTTTTCTTCCACCTCGGAAGTGATTTGATCTCATTCCGACATGTAGTGACAAGGGAAAATTTAAGCCTGTCCATTTGAATCTTCAAGTCGTTTTAACCAATTATTATAGATATCCGTTAAAGTCTGCCTGAAAGGAATGGTTGGTTTCCAGCCTAGTTCATATAATTTGGCAGGATCTCCGAGTAATACTTTTTCATCTGAAAGCCGAAACAGTTCAGGATCAGTTTGCACTTCTACATCTATACCACTTATCTCGATCAACATATCAAGAGATTCCTGTATTGACCATGCTTTGCCCGTACATTGGTTGTACACTTCCCCTGATTTGCCTTTCTGCGCAAGTATCCATAATGCATTCACGCCATCCCTGACATCAACAAAATCCCTTGAAGAAGAAAGATTGCCGACTTTCATAACGGGTTCTTGAATCCCAAGCTTTATAGAAGCGAGCTGACGTGCGAAATTCTGAAGTGCGGTGACAGGTGGATGGTCAGGGCCTACATGGATAAATAAACGCGGTAAAACAACGTCCATACCATAGTTAAGATGAAACTGACGTGCCATCATCTCCATACTGGCCTTGGAAACACCATAGGGAGTTATTGGATGTAACGGAGTGTTGTCTTCCTGAATTGGAATTAAATGATCAGGAACAAACCCGTATTCTGCACTTGAGCAGGCAGGTATTATGCGAGCTTTGGGAGAAAGCTCTAGGCATGTTTCAAAAACATTTCTTGAGCCTGTTATATTTAAGGCATACGTAGTGTCTTCTGCCAGCCAGGATTCGCCATTATATGCCTGTGCTGCTAAATGGTAAACTAAATCAGGTTGCCAATCTTGCCAGACTTTTTTCAGAAACTTATGATCCAATATATCACCTGCATAATGTTTAAACGGTAATTTTTTTGTATTGTATCTGGAAGATGAGGTTGCCCTGGAAATACCTGCCACCTCACATCCTTCTTTTTGAAGTACACTTGCCAGATGTTTCCCAATCATCCCGGTAATACCGGTTATCATCACTTTTTTCATAGTTAGTAGTTTATAGGGTACTATTTTGATCTTAAAATAATAACGGGTTTAAATCATTAACCCAGGCTTTTACGAGTGTTAACTCCTCTTTTGGAAAGATGCCTTCTCGGGTAAGCGCTTCATAACATCTGATCAGGTTATCCGGAGTATTTTCTATCCCGCTCGCGAGTTTTGTTGCTTCTAAAACCTGAGTTAGTCTTTCATTGCTAAAATAGCCGGGCACTTCAGCTTCAAAATCTTTCATCAGGTCATGAATATTTCTGTCCTGATCTGCTTCTGGTGCATGAAAAACAAGTTTGTAATCCATTTCCCATAAACAGCGTTGTGCAACAAAGCTTTTCCAGATATCTGTCATGCGAAACGAACAGTAGCTCGGCAGGTAGAGCAATGGAAAAGCTTCTTTCCACCACCACGTACTTTGTGTGTTAAACGGGCACCACGAGCCTTCCTGCAGAGCAATGCTCTCATTTCTTTCATAATAAAATTCCCGATCACGTGTTAAGCGCCAGATGGCATCTACATCAGGCGAAATATTTGCCAGTCCCTGTTGAATAGGAGCTTCTATTTCCTGGATTTTCCCATTATGCCTTGGTATAGTTTCCGAATCTGTAATTCTGTCTATTAGAAATCCTCTGGGCCAAATGTTCTCACTGCTAAAGTGTTTGTAAACATTAATCCAGGAAGTGTTTTCTGCAATCAATGACGAAGTTTTTTTGTTACGTACTTTCCAGTATTCGTTCGGTTTGTTATCATCGTCAGTTTCGTAAATACAATCTTCTCCCTGTTGCATAGCAAGCAAATATCCTATATTTTTCCTGGAATAATGACCTGTAGGTAATTTGTTTGCAAGTTTGAAATCAAGGGTTAGTTGCTTTTCAAGCGAGTAAAACTGCGCGTTAGGAATATCATAGGAAGTTGGGCCTTTTTTGTCACCAATAATTATTAGTGAACCTTTTTCTGAAAGTTTTCTCGCCAGAATTCGGACACTTTTTGTAGGATTTGCAATTGTAGTAATAACAGTTATCATAATTATTTTTTATTCATTAATAAATTATACACTGTTTGCAAAGTCAGGCCGTTATTCAGCTTAAAGACCAAAGCAATCAGGTAATAGAGAGCTATGTATAGAGAGCCAAATAAAATTATATTGAAAAGATGTGTAAAAGAATGTATGTTCATAAAGAATTTGATTAACAGAAAAGGAGTGAATCCAATTAATAAATATTGACCGGTAATTCGTAAAAGTTTAAATATGTCGATACGTAAAATTCTTTTAACAACAATCAGGTGGATAATTAAAAACAAAATACTATTTATTATTTGACCAATTATCAAACCTAAAATACCCCAGCGGATAACTATGACAATATTTAATATTATAATAATGTTTTTAAGTAATTCAATTTTTAAATTCAGGAATGATTTCCCTTTACATAAAACGGCATTCGAGCTTAAGGCAAAAAATGGAAGAAATAATGAGGAATAACAAAGAAGTTCAAGATAAGGTATGATAGGTTCCCATTTAGAAGTTAATAATAAGATTACAATATCTTTTGATAAGAGCGCTATCAGCAGTAAAGCCGGGAAGTTAATAAGCGCTGAAGTTTTAAATAGTTTATAAAAATAATTTTCAAGCTCTTTACTTTGATCGGAAAGTGATACAAAAACAGGGAAAGTGGTTTTCCTCATTACCTGTTGGATTTTAGAACTTGGAATACTTTGTATTTTATTTGCCTGGGAGTAGTATCCCAGGGCAGTTGGGCTGTACAATTTTCCAATTAAAACGTAGTAAATATTATGAAACAATTGGTTAATGATAGCAGCAATCATTAAATTACTACCATATGAGAAAAGAGATTTTAAAGCTTTAAATCTAAAAATTCTGATTGGTTTCCAAGGATCATAAATCCAAAAGGCTAACACGGTTGTTGCTGTCATCATAATATTTTGAACAACTAATGCCCAAACTCTACCTCCCATCAATGCAATGATTATTGCGGTTGTTCCTGAAATGACCAGAGCTAATAAATTGATTTTGGCCGGGGTTTTAAAATTCATTTTACGCGAATACATAGCGTAATGAACAATATTGAAGCTTGCAAGAATAATTGATAATCCCAGCCATCTGACAATTGTTTTTAACTGAGGCTGGTTGTAAAAGCTGGCAATACTCTCAGAAAATATAAAAATCAACAGATAGAGCAGGAGGGATATGATAATGTTCGTGTAAAATACGGTGGACTTGTCAGCCGAGTCGATATTCTTCTTATAAACGAGTGCTGCAGCAAACCCGCCATCTACAATAACTGATGAAACTAATACAAAGATGTAAACCATGCCAATCAGGCCAAAATCTTCAGGCTCCAAAAGACGTGCTAGTAATATGGTTATGCCTATTTGCAATAGTTGTTTACCAAAGACCTCAATACCATACCACTTGATCGCTTTTCCGGTTTTTTTTTGAATGGGATTATTCATTTAATTTATTGGAATGGTTTATTATGAGGGATACAATCTGTCTTTACTTATTAATCACAGAGCCAATAATTTAGGTCGCGTTTTATAATTTTGGATAGTTTCTTAACATCATCCCTGAAGAAGTCAGACATTTCTCTTTTTAAGCTCTGAGGTAGAGGTTTCCTATTTATCTTAGTTCTGTTTGTAAACCCAAATCTTTCTCCATATGGCAACTTAGTAAGATTTTCATTAAGAACTCGAATAAAATTTTGCATCCCTTTTGGAAGTTTTCTCCGAAAAACTGATAATCCCCTCCATTTATGATTAAGTCTCTCGTTATATCTATTGAACTCCTTCCGGTTATCATCTTGCACGCCCAGAAATTTTAATACTTTTAAATACTCTTTGCGGTTTGACTTTATAAAATCATCATATACAATTATTTTAATTTGATTTGAAGGGAAAATATTGAATACCTTTTCTACTTGGTTTCCCAGCATCGCAACTTCACCATACTGAAGATAGCTTGGGTTTCTGATGTTTTTAGGTAAATTAAGTCCCTTTTTACGCTTTTCTTGAAGTGCCCACGCTTTTGCAAAGTCTCCTTGATCTTCTTCGAAATCAAAACGTAGATGTTCGTGAAATGAGTAAGCTAAATCCAGAGGGTTTCTTACAATAATAATCAGTTTTGCTTCGGGATTAAAATTATATATTTCTCTGATTGCTGTTTTTGAGAACATGTACATTACAGATCCTTCGCCAACTACTAAATGTTTTTCATTAGCTGACTCAAAAAGTTTTTGATATTCGTCAAAATCATTGCCACATAACCAGTTTTGGGGCTTTTTTAAATCTTTTGCAAAATATTCGGGTTCTTTTGGGTCTGAAAAAAAGATTTGTGGATGTTCACTTAAAAACACACTTAAAGCGGTAGTACCGCTTTTAGGTGCACCAACGATAAAAAAATTTGGTACTGTCACATCTCCCATGATATTTATTTAAGAAGTAATCAAAACGGCTTATTTATAACTGATATCAAGAATCGATCTGTTTTTTAAATAAAATATTATTCCACTTCTATTATGAAACGCAGTATATGAAAAAGTTAACCCGGGTAATAATCCAATATTCTTTTGTTAGCAGAGATTAAATTGATTTTCTTCTGATGACGCTACTAAAAACTTTATTCAGGTTTAAAGCCAAATAATGAGGAATTGATTCATAAAAGTATTCGTCGATAATACGTCCGCCAAATTCCATTTTGAATCTATCGATTTCATGGTTGTCCTTCTTTTTTGTATGGTGAGCCGTGCCACCGAAATCATAAGTTATTACACCCTTTCTCTTGAAATATAACATATCCTGGTAGTGTAAGAACCTGTTAGCCCATCCTGCCAGGTTGGTATTAGTACCCTTTTCCAGCCTGACGGAAGCAGAGTTGATCATCCTGGCAATGTTTGCCTTTTTATCCGTAATATGAGCATGCATCACGAGTGTTTGATCATGTATCATTGCTTTTGTAAGTGTGAGGGGCTTCAGTTGCTGAAAACTTTCATATGAAAGGAAAGCCTGACCTTTTTTTAATGCAAATTCATTATAAAACGTTATAAATTCTTTCAGATTTGTTTCAATATCGAATACTACCTCATTTTTAACAGCCCTTCTTATTTTGTTACGTGTGTTCGGCTTAAAGTGCTGGAATATAACCTCTTCGTTCTGAGTCAGATCGACAAGTAAAGTGTATCTGTGTTTTTTAATAAATAATGGTGCGAAAAAATTACCCCTCACATAATTGTAATTCACTATTTTGAAACCGTCCGAAACTTTTATTTTTTTTGCATAAAGTTTATGCTGAATCTTTATTCCTCCTTTGTTCGTGCTGTATTCAATCATCTATTCTTTAAATTTGATGCTTGCCGAAAACCTCGATCCCATACCATTTAATGGCACTTCCGGTTTTATTTTGAAAGAGATTTCTCACTTAAAAAAGTAATATTAAACAGTTGAGCTAGTTTATATATTAAAGAAGCTGGTATTGGTTTTTCACATTTTCAGCACATCTAATACGGGTAATGATGATAAAATATTTCTTTAAATTTAAGTGCCAAAAACAGCGGAATACTTTCATATACATATTCATCTACTATCCGACCACCAAATTCCTTTTTAAATTCATCTATATGGTGTGATACTACTTTTTTTGTGTGTTCGGCAGTACCTCCCAGGTCATATGTCTTAAAACCGAGGTTTTTGAAATATTTAATGTCTTCGAAATGCAGGTAGCGGTTAGCCCATCCTGCAATTTTTGTATCAGCACGTTGATCTAACCTGTTAGTTACTCCATAAACTGCTCTGACAACACGATGCTTCTGGTCGATTATGTAATAGCGTGCAGCCAGAATAGTGTTGTTGTGGGTAACTTTCGTGACGGTATAATCGTTGATGCCTTGCAGGCTCTCTATGCTCAATAGTTTTAAACCTTTTTTTCGGGCAAATTCATTATAAATAGGAACAAACTCCTTTAAGTCGCTGTCAACTGTCCATGCAAGATTGATTTTAGCCGCTTTGCGTATCTTCCGGCGGTTATAATAACCGAATTCCTTAAAAATACTTTGAATATCTTGAGTAAGATCAATTATAATGGTTTGCCTGCGAACTTTAATGAAAAGCGGGTGATGAAAGTTTTTGCATGTATAGCTGTAATTTGCAAATTTGTAAGAATCAAGAGTTTTGATCTTGTCAGGGAAAAGCACATGCTTAATTTTAATGGAGCCTTTTTTTGTATAGTATACAATCATGTTAATCGTTAAAAGGAAGTGGAGTAAGCGTCAGGTTGGTTGATAGTAATTGTTTTTTATATACGCTTAGGTGTCAAACGAGGTTACTTATAATAGCCTGTGTACCAGTTTACAAAGCGGCTTATTCCAGCCTTGATAGTTGTAGCTGGCTTATATCCGAAATCTTTAATCAGATCATTTACATCTGCTTTTGTATTAACTACATCACCCGGTTGCATTGGTAAAAATTCTTTAATAGCTTTTTTTCCCAGAACCTCTTCAATTTCGTGAATGAAGTCGAGGAGTAAAACAGGGGAGGAGTTACCTATGTTATACAGCTTATAGGGCACGGTTTGTTTTTTCACTTGTGGTGTTTCGATAATCTTATTCATACCTTCCACAATGTCATCAATATAGGTAAAGTCGCGGTGCATATGCCCCTTATTGAATATTTTAATAGGCTTTCCTTCAATGATGTTTTTTGTAAAAATATAGTAAGCCATATCCGGTCTTCCCCATGGGCCATATACGGTAAAAAACCGTAATCCGGTAGTTGGTAAATTATACAGATGACTATAAGTGAATGCCATAAGTTCGTTGCTCTTCTTCGTAGCTGCATACAAGCTGATCGGATGATCAACATTGTGTGTGATTCTCAGTGGCATGTCAGAACTGTTGCCATATACGCTGGAAGAACTGGCGTATATTAAATGACCGATATGATTATGTCGGCATGCTTCCAGGATATTAACGTATCCGTTAATATTGCTCTGGATGTAGGCAAACGGATTTTTAATAGAATAACGCACACCAGCCTGTGCGGCCAGGTGACATACTGTAGTGAATTTTTCCTCTTCAAACAATTTGTTCAGTTGTTCCCTGTCTTCCAGATGCATTCTGATGAAGCTATAAGACGGTTGTTTTTTTGATTGAATTAATGTGTTGTAGGGAATTTCTCTCTTCTGATTTGAATTAGATGTACTGCCTTGAGAAGAGAAGTCAGTGTTGATTCCTGTTTCACTAAGACGGGCATATTTAAGGGATACATCGTAGTAATCGTTTATGTTATCCAGACCAACCACTTGATAGTTGTTTTTTAGTAAGCTTTTAACCAAATGGAAGCCAATAAAACCTGCTGCTCCGGTTACTAGTATTTTATTTTCGGGATTCTTCAATATTAATTATTATTTAAATTTAGGGTTACCCCAAATAAGTAGTTGTTGTGTTGATTTTAACTGATCTGGCGCAGTTGCTGAAGAAACGATAGTGAAGCTTATACTGCGATTGACCAGTTTCTCCGCCTTTTTAACAAGTGAAGTTATATAACTATGATCAAGATCTTCGCCGACAAGAATTAGTTCTATTGTTCCGGAGTCAATTCCCCTGGCTAAGTTTCCTGTTAAGTAGGCCGCTTTCAGATCACCAACTTTCAGGGCAACTTTTTCAATGATACTGTCAATACCGACAATCTTTCTTAAGATACTGTTAAGGTCTTTAAATAGAGGATGCAGGGTATTTGCCCTGTATATTTTTTTATTTCCCTGACGTTTAGAAGAAAGCAAGCCTGCTGTTTCCATCCTGTTCAGCTCTATCCGAATGGAATTGGTTGAATCACCAAATTCAGACGATAATTTTCTTAAATAGCTGGTTGTGTCGCTATTTAGGAAGAACTTAAGTAATAGTTTGATCCTGGTTTTATTTGTGATAATAATATTCAGCAACTAATTCTGTATTTGGTCTAACATTTAGAAGACATATCTTCTATAGAATAAAAAAACTCAGTTCTTCTGTATTTTATTTAAAATCAAGAAGTTTTACAGGCAACTTCAAAAAGATTATAGTAAGTTAGCAGCTTAAGTTTGTACTAAAACGCGGGATTTCTCAAATGCTGTTTTGTTGTACGAATACCATCTTCCGAAAAGTTTAATTTTCAATCCGGAGCCAATAATTCGTGCACCAATATTTTTTTTAAACTTTATGGCAGCAGTATTCGTTTTTATGGAAAAACTGTAAAGTTTTCTTTTCCCTTCCGAGGTCAATATCTTATATAACTCATGGCGAAGAATGTAAGCCAATCTTTTTCCGCGGTATGTGGGCGCAGTATATGCGTTATATAAGTAAGCTTCATCTTCATTTAATTCATATTTTTCTGTCAGAAACTCAAAAGAAATAAGATTCGCCCATGAAAAGGCGATTATTTTTCCTTCCAGCCAGGCTGCTACACAAATGTCTCCCCTGTCAAGTCTTTCATGCAATCGTTCAAGATTTCCCATCATATCAGGAAAATCAAGAAATTGAACCATATCATTTTTCTCAGCGAGTTTTATCTCAATTTTTTTTAAAGGAGTTGCTATCTGTTTGGCAGGACCATTGCTATTTGAATTTTCTTCATATACATAGTATGGGTATAAGGAAACCCCAACCAATTTAAAAGCATTGATTATCGTTTGAAGAAGTGAATCATACTTCAGTTTACTTACGATAAATTTTAACCGTTTTTTCATTTTGACAAGCCAAGTATTGACCTGGCTTCCTTATGTGATAATGGTTTCCTTCCCAGCATTTCTGCAATGTCTCTGATACGTATCAGTAAATCTTTGTTTGAAGCAAGACGCGTGCGGTTTTCAAACCAAATGTTGTCTTCCAGGCCTATCCTGATTCCTCCGCCGGACACCAGAGACATCACGTTCACCTTAAGTTGTGCATTACCAACGCCACCTGCCGACCAGATTGAATGATCAGGTAATTCTTTTTCCATCAAACCAAGACTTAACATATTTGCCTGGGCACAGGCGATATTTCCTAAAATCAAATTGAAATAGTAAGGAGGTGTTAACAGATCTTTTGCAATTAAATATTTTGCATAATTTATCATGCCAAGGTCAAAAGCTTCCAGCTCTGGTTTAATACCATTCTTTAGCATTTTAGCTGCCAGTGATTTGATCACATCAGGGCTGTTAATACTAGCTTGCTTGTTAAAGTTTAAGGAGCTAAGTGTTAAACTACCGAAATCCGGTTTATATATTCCGGTCAAATCAAGTACTTCAGATCTTTTTTCGAATTCAGGCCAGTTGCGTCCGCTGGTTGATACACATATAATAAGGTCTTTTGCATGCTTTCTTATTCCTCCAATGATTTCCGCGTAAACATCTTTCTTATAGGTGGGTTTACCTGTATCAAGGTCACGAGCATGCAAGTGAACCATATTAACTCCTATTTCGACCGCCTCCAATGTGTCATCAATGATTTCTGACGGTATTATTGGAACATGACGGGACATTTCTTTGGTTGGAATCATGCCCGTTGGTGTAAAGTTGAATATAAAGCTTTTCATGGTTAGGAGTATTGGGTGTGGTTATTATATTTATTTAAGGCTTAAATAGTCCGGTATTGATTGCACACTTATATACAATAAAGAAGTACGTATAATGTAACCTTGTATGAAGACTATAAAAACTTGGAAAAGGAGAAATTAATTAGTCAAATTAACGGCAATATTTAAAGCTTCGCCACCTCAGTCACAATTAATACTGAAGATTTTATGGGGTTTTGAGTAAAACATTTACTCAAATAAAG
>DQYP01000007.1 GCA_011043375.1 Thermotogaceae bacterium
GTGGCTCCCGCAGATTTGGCCAACTCAACTACATCGAACTGTTTTTCAATGGTACCGTAAGGAGCTGTGGTGGAGAAAATGTTTGTCGGCGTTGTTGGCGAGTGTTGCCCTCCTGTCATGCCATATATGTTGTTATTGAAAATAATTATGGTGAGATCTATATTCCTTCTGCAAGCATGTATCAAATGATTTCCACCGATGGCGAGTGAATCACCATCACCACTCATAACCACGACTTTCATATCAGGTCGTGCGAGTTTAACCCCCGTGGCAAAGGCGAGTGCCCTTCCATGCAGTGTGTGCAATGTATTGAAATCAAGATAACCTGTAGCTCTTGACGAGCATCCTATGCCAGACACTATTGCAACCTCGTCTTTGGTGTATCCTAACTTTTCAATGGCTTCGGCGAAAGCCCTTAAAACCGTGCCATTTCCACATCCTGGGCACCAAACAGTTGGTAATCTCTCATCGCGGAAATATGTTAATATATCCAAAGTTGACATAACCACACCTCCTGTCCAGGTAAATTCTAACATATTACTTGAATTTTGAACTTTCATGATAGAATTTCTTTGATATGGACAGAAAAAAGTTTTCGGCGGCTGTAGATCTTGGGACGAATTCTTTTATATTGACTGTAGTTGATGAAAAAGGGAAACTGATTTTCGAGAAGCTCGTAACCGTTGCGCTCGGAAATGAAGACGAAAAAATGGATATCAGAATAGAAAGGGCACGTGATGCTTTAAAGTTTTTCGTGGAGAAACTTAGGAGAATGAATATAGAAAGGATACACATTTTTGGAACACAGTTTTTCAGGAAGAATCCTGAACTCTTTGAGCTGATTCTTCAAGGCGTGGAGGGTTTAAAGCTTGACAATGCTGAATTCAAGATACTCACAGAAAGAGAGGAAGCTTTGTTCTCATATCTTTCGGTGAAATTCGATCCGGATATGTATTCCATAGAAGCGCCTTTGGTTGTGGATATAGGTGGAGGAAGTGTGGAAACAGTATTTGAAGTTTTTGGTGGGATATCATCGAATATTGAATATCACAGTTTTGAAATGGGTGTATGGAAACTGACAAACAGATTCATCAGTGATTTTCCGATAGGTCAAAAGATTCGAAGAAAGATGAGGGAGTTTGTGATGGAACATCTCGACGAAAAACTTCCCAAAAACAGAGATTTAGTTGGTATCGGTGGAACCTTTGTAACACTCGCAAACATGTTCTTGAAAAAGTCTCCACCCTTTGATTCCTTTGATCAATTGAACAACACGAGAATACCCAAGATGTGGTTAGAAAAAATGAATGAAAAGTTGTTCGAATTTGATTTATCCAAGATTGAGAAAATAGAGGGTTTGCCGAAGGATAGAGCAAAAATAATACCTGGAGGTAGCCTCTTGGTTTTAACGCTCCTGGAATCTTTTTCAAAGAAAGATTACTTCACGGTCAGTTCAAAAGGTTGTAGATATTCGGTGGCACATTTTGGCTTTGATTTAGAAACACCGGTCAGGGTTCTTAGAACCCTTCAAGGAGGTGAACGCTCGACGTAATTCGAGCTCAAAATATGAAGATACTAAAAAGTAGGATGGAGAAGTTCAACAACCGGTTGTTAATGATAACCAGGTATGTTGAGGAGACGCTTGAAAAAGCCACGAGTGCTCTCTTCGATAGAGATACGAATCTTTTGGAAGATCTTGAAGATGCTCATCTTAAAATCGATTTCATGTGCACGAATCTCGAGGAAGAAGCTATAGAACTGCTTGGATTGTTTTCACCGATAGGTCAGGAACTAAGAATTGTATCGATGGGATTGAAAATATCTTACACTTTGAAGGAAATTGGACATTTTATATCCGATATGGTTGATAGTTCCAAGATACTCTTGAAACTCCCAAAATCGAGTATCGATGATAAATTTAACAAAATGACCACTACAGTTATTGAAATGATAAGGGAAAGTATACTGAGCTACATAGATTTGAATATAGAACTCGCGAAGAATGTTTGTAAAAAAGACGATCTCGTGGATAAGCTTTACAGTGAATTGAAAAATAAGTTGATGAGAAAAAGTGTAACCTCGTCGAATGAGTTCGTTAAGAATTGTACCTTAGCGTTTCTTTTAAGTGTTGTAGAGAGGATAGGAGATTTAGCAACCAGCATTGCTGAGGCAACTTATTACATAGCCACCGGTGAGGTTAGAAGATGTTTTGGAGATAAGCTGGAAGTATTGAGTGAAAGATTGGAAGAGCGGAAGGAGTTCGAGGATTGAAAATTCTGAACAAGTATTTGATTAAACAATCCCTTCTGCCTTTTGCAATAGGGCTTGGTGGTTTCATAGTTTTTGTGAGCGTGGAGTTGCTGTATCAACTATCAGATATAATAGTCAGTTACAGGATCTCATTTTATAAGCTGTTGATTGTCCTGTATTACAATCTGCCATATTTCACCGTTCTTGGAATACCAGTCGGACTTTTACTTGCAATTTTCTGGGTGCTTTCACAACTTGGTGCTGATCGTGAGATAATGGCATTCCAAGTTCATGGTTTCTCATCGAAACGGTTGGTCATTCCTTTCTTAATCTTGGCGATTTTTTTGAGTTTGTGTGCCTACCTTCTCAATGATTTTTTGGTACCTTCATACAATATGAAAGCCAACGAAGCATTGAGACGTTACATATACAAGAGACCAGAGGTCACTGTAAAAACAAACACGTTCTTCAAAGGGGAAGAAAACAAGTACTTCTATGTTAAAACCTTCGATATCAAAAGGGAACTTTTCAGAGATGTGATAATCTACGATCTTTCTTCCGGCGGTACAAAGGTCATAACTGCGAAAATGGCGTACAAAAAGGGAAAAGATTGGTATCTGAAGGATGGTAGAATCTTTACGGTGAACAAAGATGGTTTTTTAACCTTGGATATGAGTTTCGATGAGATGCAGATGGATATAAAAGAAGACATAGAGCGTTTTTTGGCATCGCAGAAGACTCCGCGGGATATGACGTCTCGAGAATTGAGGGAAAAAATAAAGGTCTTTAAAAAACTCGGCTTGAAGGTATCGCACTTTGTGGTTGAATACCACTCCAAATTCGCCGTCTCTTTTGGACCTTTGATAATAGTTCTCCTGGGTGTTCCATTATCTCTGATCTTCGATATAAAGAGTAAATCCTGGGGGGTTCTTCTCACCTTTGTTTTGATAGTTTTATATCAGGGTTCTGGTGCTTGGCTTTCAGCCATGGGAAAAGAAGAAATCATAGATCCTATTTTATCCGCTTGGTTGCCGGATATCGGATTTGCAACGATTGGATTGATCGTGTTCGCACTTTTGGACACACCGATAATGTATAAATTCAAAGAAAAAATTGGAAAATACCTTGGGATATCCTTGATGTTACTTCTGTTTGTTGTTCCAAGTCATGTTTTTTCACAATCCGATATCTTGAAAATAAACTCTGAACATTTCGTGTATCAGGATCAAAAGATACTCTTGTGGGGGAATGTTGAAATAGAGAAAGAAGATACTGTTTTGAAAGCTTCCACCGTCACCGCTTTTTTGGATAACGATAAGATCAAATCTTTGAAAGCTATCGGCGATGTGGAGTATCAGGTTGACAAGAGAGTGTATAAAAGCGAAAGTCTCGAGATTCATTTTGATGAGTCCAAAGCTTTTGTGTGGGAGATAAGGGGAAAATCGGATTTCAAAAAATCTGGAAAAAAGAAAGATATTTTCATTTATGGAAAAGAATCTATCATCGATATGGGGAAAAATAATTACACCCAGGTCTATGAAGGGTATGTAACAACCTGTGATAGATACAAACCACACTATAGATTTCAGGCTCAATACATTGAGATATATCCAGATGATAAGCTGATCGCCTACAATGTCCTCATGTACATATTTGAGATACCAGTAATGTATTATCCGGTCTATTTCATGTCTCT
This sequence comes from Thermotogaceae bacterium, assembly GCA_011043375.1. Taxonomy (GTDB): domain Bacteria; phylum Thermotogota; class Thermotogae; order B21-G9; family HyVt-16; genus HyVt-16. The sequence goes on from DQYP01000007.1 coordinate 3,947, forward strand.
GAAATATGATAAGCAACCGTTTGAGTTATCCATTTCCAACACAGCGAGCAACGGGTGGATAATTTCCATGGGATTCAATTTTCCAACCGGTGGAAAGAACTATGGAAGTGTTGGTTTCAAGTGGATACAAGATGGAAAGGATGCAGGAACAACCTCCTTTTTCAATCTTCCTTACAACATTTCAGATGATGTGATGTGGAGATTAAGTTTCGAAGATACCAATCCAAAAACTTCCGAAGATCACAAGAGGATTCTCAAAACTTCTTTGACCAAAAAATTTCAAAATGATCTCATTGCCTCGATTTTTTATGAACAGAGTCGTGATACCGATTTTGAAACCAACGATGAGAGAAACATATTGAGAGGTATCAATCTATCAAAAAAGATATCGAGTGGGAGCTTAAGGGCATCGATTAAAGATGTAGGAACTTTGAAAAACGATTCCTTTTCAGGCACGATTTTTTTTCCAAGTGTTAGCCTATCTAAAGTAAAACACAAGACTTCTTTGCTGAACAAGGATCTTGTAATAAGCATTCCGAGATTTTCATATAGTTTCGAAATACCATACAATTCTGAAACTTCCCTGTCAGAATCTATTTTCAACTACATTAACAAAACATCTGGTTCTTTTGGGATTTCAATGTCAAACGTTGATCTGTTTGGACCTATTGGTATCAAAAGCATCTCTTCATCTTACAGTATCTCACAGAACATGTCCAAAAAAAAAGGAATAGATTTTCTGCTGAAAAATGACAACTCCTTTCGTCTTAAATCGTTGAAGTATAGTCCTATCAATGGCATTGATCTTTCAACTGATTACAGTGCGTTTGCTGGGTATTTCATAACGGAAAAAAAAGATGAAAGAGGTTATAGGATCGCAAACATGCTGAATTCGTCCTTTGTATTCAGTTCCATTCCGAATGTTTCAATCAAACTCACCCACAACTTTGTGAGATCCGCTGGTGAGAATAATGCCTCCTTCAAATACAACAAGGATGTTAATGTGCTTAAAATAGCGGATGAGTTCAAGATACCATTTGTGAATTTGAAACTCAGTTCAAACATATCGTATGATTTCGAAAAAGAGGAAAAAAATTGGTCGAATTTGACCTTGCTTTCGGAGTTACCTTGGGTGATATTTGGAATGAAGAATAACCTCAAAACTTCAACCATTTTCGATGTGTATGATAAGAAGTTCATCAAGACCAATTATGATTATTCAATGAGATATCGTAGTTTATTTTTTTCGACAGATTTCGATTATGTGTACGATCAAGAGAAACCTATAAGTAAATTTGTGAACAAACTCAACTATAGTGTACGAAATATAGGTAACTTGAGAAGCTTATCGCTGAATTCAGAATTTCATATTAAGATCGACCCGATGGATTTGGAATATCTCAGATTAAAAGTCAGGAGCAATTTTTCAGATTGGTCAAATCAAACTGATATAATGTTAAGGAGGAAACAATTAACCATGATTTCGAGTTATAATTTCAAAGGAGCATCGTTGAAGCTTAAGTCTATTGTACCAACCGACCCATTGAAGATAAACGCTTTGTCGTTGATATTTGCAAAAGACTTGCACTGCTGGGAAGGAAGTATTTCCATGAATATGAAATACAAAGAAGAGAGGTTAAAGTTCGATAAATTTGTATTGGAGTTTCATATAAAGGACCTCCCAGACAAGTCGATTAAGATTCATCCAATTGAGAAAAAAGTTGAATTTGGTTTATTCTGAGGTGTTTAAAAATATGAAAAGATTCACCTTCAGGTTGGAAAGGCTTTTGAAACTAAAAGATTCTCTTGAAGAGCGAAAGAAAAACGAAATAAACAAACTGTTGGCAGACATAAATGCGATAAACGTTGAAATAAAGAACAAAGAAAAACAAATAGATCGAGAATTGGAAGAACTCTCAAAACTGCTCGTTGAGACTCATGATGTTAGATTGACTTTGGACTGGCACAGTTACATATCTGGCCTCGATGAAGAAAAGAGAGAATTCGAACAGAGGAGGATGGAAAAAGAAAAAGAACTCCAGAAAAAAATCAAAGAATATATGCAGCTTTTGAAGGAGAAAAAAATCCTCGTGAATTTACGAGAGAGGAAATATTTGGAATACTTGAAGGAAATAGATAGAATAGAAAGGAGTTATTTAGACGAGCAGGCATTGAGTGGATTCAGGAGGCGGAAAATTGGCTAGAGATTTTTTTCTTGTGAAGTTCGTGATTACGAGTAAATTAACTGATGAGATATTCGTGGGATATTTCTTTGGGAAAAAAGATGGAAAATTTGAATATAATTTGGCTGCCATTTCGCGGAGATACTTCAGCCCGAAGATGGTTGATCTTGAAAAAACATATTTAGGATTCAAAAGAGATCTTGAAAAAATAAAAAAAGAAATAGTCGAAAAGTTTCCAAATATCAAGGAATTAAATCGCGATATCCAGAACTTCGTGAGAATACAGATAGGAAAAATAGGATATGATACCTTTGCAAAAAAGCTTCATAAAACCATAGAAGACGATGATGAAGGACTGCTGAGGATGCTTGTTAGGGAAATATTCGAAAGTTGGACTTCAAGGCTTGAATTGAACTTAGCGTATGAACTTTTAGATTATGAAATCATAACGAGAGAAATGGTTTCTACCTCAAGTGACGATAGAATCATCAGTCAAATCTATCAGCGTGATGACTTGAAAGAGCTTCCCGAAATATATCCGTTGATAGATCCCGTGGAGGGTGTATCTATAGACGAATTTCAAATCGGAGATAGAGTATTTTTCACCGTTTTGAATCCTGGCACGGAAGAAGTTAAAAACAAGTTGATAGAAAATTTTCCAAGACATTTTTCAAAAGATGGAGACAACATAATGCCGTTCGTTGGGGAACTTTTATCTAAAGAAGTGATGCCAACGATTTCCAAAGACTATGTTTTAATAAAGGTGGATTTTGGGAATGGAATAGTTGGAAAAGCTATCGTGTTGAGAAGTATAAAGCTTTTGGCAACGGGAGAAAGACTCAAAAAGCCGGAAGAAACGGAAATATCTCAAAATGTTGAGGAGATTGTATCAGGTGTACCTACTGAGCCGATCACTTCTGAAAGATTTGTGAGAGTTTCAAAAGAAAAACAACCTCTATTTACCATCGATTTTCTGTATGGTTTACTTTTAGCTTTATTATTTGTAGCTTTGATATTACTCATCACTTATTATTTTTTCTAAGAAAATTCACCTTGAGTGATTTTCAAGAAGTTCCCTGTAAAAATCCACGTAGCTTTCATATCTGCTTTCTGCTATTGATGTTCCAATGGCCTCTTTCACGGTACATCCTGGTTCATCTATATGAACACAATCTGGAAACGTGCAATGATCAACCTCTAAAAATTCTGGAAACAGTTTCTTGAGCTCGTCGGGTTTTATCTCAGATATATCAAGATTGGCAAATCCAGGTGTGTCGGCAACGTATCCACCGAATTCTAATCTCAACAATTCAGCATGGGTTGTGGTGTGTTTCCCTCTTTCGAGCTTTTCTGAGAGCTCTCCAACACGTAATTTCACACCAGGAGATATGCAGTTCAACAAGCTACTTTTTCCAACTCCGGAAAGTCCAGCCAAAGTGGAGATTTTGTTTTTCAGAATGTCTTTCAATTCTTTGAGTCCGATCTCTTTTTTTGCACTGGTTCTCAAGGTTCTGTAATACTTCGAATAGATTTTCTCTATCTGTTCAAGCTCCTCAAATTCGTTCGAGTCTAAAAGGTCTATCTTGTTAAAGACTATCACAGTCGGTAGAGAAACCTTTTCCGCTAATATCAAGAATCGATCTATCATTTTCAAAGGAATCTTTGGTTGTTTCAATGTAGTTACGAGAACAACTTGATCCACATTTGCGATTCTTGGCTTTTTCAATTCGCTTTTTCTGTGTAAAATATTCTCTATCCTTCCAGATTCGAAAGAGTCTGGAATATATTCAACTATATCACCAACGATCGGTCTTATTCCTTGTATTTTGAATCTACCGCGCAACTTGCAGACATACCTCTCACCTGTTTCCCAATCTTCTACAGTTGCCATATTCGAGTGAAATCTCACTACTACTCCTCTTCTTCTGACGTTTTCAACGTTGATTTTTTACCAACCTCCTTGTACGCAATTGACCACAGGCAGCGTCTATGTCATTTCCCTTTTCTTCCCTCACCACCGCTTCTATTCCCTTGAGTTTTAAAATACTTTCAAACTCTTTTATGTTTTTCTTACTACTCCTTTCTAACCCCGGGATGTCTATTGGATTGTATGGTATCAAATTCACATTGACTTTTAAACCTTTCAGCAATTCCGCAAGTTCTAAAGCATCTTCTTTGAAATCGTTGAATCCTTTTATCAGAATGTATTCTATGGTGACCCTTCTGTTGGTTTTTTCCAAGTAATATTTGATAGCTTGAACTAGCTCCTCCAGTGGATATTTGTAATTTATTGGCATCAATCTATCGCGCTTTCTGTTGTTTGGTGCATGTAGTGAAACGGAGAGATATATGTTCAATCCTTCCTGAGTTAAATCGTAAATCTTTGGGACGATTCCAGCAGTAGAAATGGTCACATGCCTCTGACTCAATCCAAGCATCTTCGGATCTACGACCATTTTCACACTCTTAATGACTTTGTCATAATTCAAAAGTGGTTCACCCATTCCCATGTAAACTATGTTTGATATCTTGACGTTTTCATCCTTTTCCATGGTCAATATTTGAGAAATTATCTCCGATGTTTCCAGATTCCTCACGAAACCACCTTGACCAGTCGCACAGAACGCACACTTCAAAGGGCAACCAACCTGCGTGGAAATGCATGCTGTTATTCTGTTTCTATGAAATAGCAAAACAGATTCAACGGTATTACCATCCTCCAACTCAAACAGATACTTAGTTGTTTTATCTTTTTTTGAGACCTTTTTCTCTAAGATTCTGAGGGGTTGTATGTAATAAATATCTCGAAGTTTTTCTCTGCACACCTTTGATAGATTCGTCATTTTAGCAAAGTCAAAAACCTTTTTGTGATATACCCAATCACATATTTGGTCGGCTCTGAATTTTTCCCAACCCATATTTTCGATCTCACTTTTTAATTCTTCATAATTGAAGTTCAAAATATTTTTCACGCATATCACCTTTGCAAATTTCTATTTAGTACAAAGACAAATAGTTGATTGAACATCAACAATCTGTTTCAGTATACAGTCTATTTTCTTCAGGATCGATCTCCACCAAACATACCTGCGATGAAGATCATCCTCAAAAGTTGTAACAACGCCATAGCCATCGAGGCTACGTACGTCAAAGCAGCAGCATTTAGGACTTTTTTAGCTGCTGTTACCTCTTGTTCTGGTAAGAGCAGATTATTTCTCAACAATTTCAATGCCCTTTTACTCGCATTCAATTCAACCGGTAAGGTTATTATTGTAAATAAAACGGCCAGCGAGAAAAGGATTATTCCAAATCTTATGAGTGCCGGGTTGAAAAAGAGCAACCCGATTATAAATATGATCCATGACAAGCTTGAACCTATGCTTGCAACAGGAACTACCGCGTTTCTCAATATCAATGGAACGTAGTTCTCTTTGTGTTGTATGGCATGGCCGATTTCATGCGCGATGACACCTATAGCTGCAACTGATTGACTCGAATATGTTGTTTTTGAAAGCCTGATGACTTTTGCCCTTGGATCATAATGATCGGTCAGAGAGCCGGATATCATTTCTATTTCAACATTGTACAATCCAGTGGAATCGAGGAGCATCCTCGCAACTTGTGCACCTGTCATTCCCAGAGAAGAGCGATATCTCGAATATTTGGAAAACGTTGAACTCACCTGTATTTGAGCCCAAGCGGCTAACAAGATCGCTGGAATCAACAATATAAAGGTTGGATCAAACCAAAATGGGAAAAACATCATTTCACCTCCTGTTCATGAAGTCTAAGGAAAAAGACTCTTGAAAGTCCTTCGATGTTCAATTTTGAATTATTTCATCATCTTCAAAGAATATTCTCATCTCTCTTTCCGCACTTTCCAAACTGTCAGATGCATGAACGACGTTTTCTCTAACTGACAGAGCAAAATCGCCTCTTATAGATCCTGGAATTGCTTTCACAGCGTCCGTGTCCCCAACTATTTGCCTGACTGCTTCAACAGCTCTTGGACCCTCCAACACCATCAATACAACAGGCCCAGAAGTTATGAATTTTACTAATGGTTCATAGAAATCCTTACCTATATGTTCTTTGTACAGTTCCTCCGCCGTTTTTCTGGACATTCTGATCATTTTGAGACCTATCAAGTTCAATCCTTTCTTTTCAAATCTCGATATCACTTCACCAATCAATCTTCGTTTGACTCCATCGGGTTTGATGTAAACAAAAGTTCTTTCGATTTCCATGTTCAATCCTCCTTGATCACATATTCAATAGGTATTATAGCATTTTCACCATTTTATTAGTTTTTAAAAAACGTTACTTTCTGCTGTTGTTCAAAATCCAAAGCCCTGAGAGCACTGTTAGACCGCCCAACACAGTGTAAAAATTTGGGAAATTTTTTAGTATTATAGAATCAGCTACACTAGTAACGAGTGGTATGAAGTATATTGTATTTGTAGTGTAACGAGGATTTATGCGCTTTATTCCCGTGTTCCAGAAAAAATATGCGATACCCGAGCATACTATTGAAAGATACAACAGAGATATTAAAGTTTTAAAATCAAGGCTCAGATCGTTCTTTTTTTCAAAAATCGAAAATGGAATCAGAAATATGGACCCCCATATGGTTATACTAACAATGATTGACAGAGAATCTCCATCCTTTATCCTATCGATGTGGTAGGTATAAAAAACCCAGGATAAAGCGGCACCGAGCATTAGAAAATCCCCAAATGGGTTCAGCTTTAAGATGAACCTTCCATTAAGAATAATGATTGCAACACCTGTGAATGCAAGAAATGATGCTAAATATTCTTTCATAGTGGTCTTCCTTTTTTGAATCAAGTGTGAGAAAATCGTGTACAGAATTGGAGCACTCGATATTATGAGTGAAGCATTCGTAGGATAGGTGAAAACGAGTCCGGAGTTTTCAAAAACGAAGTATGCTGTTACTCCCCAGAAACCCGCGAATATCACATCTTTTGAAAGAAAATCCTTGATTTTTCCACGAGATAGTATCACCAGCGTTAAGGACGCTATCATGAATCTAATCAAGGCGGCCGTTAACGGTGGTATTGAATTCACTACCACCCTTGTCGCAATGAAGGAAATACCCCAGATCACCGTTACACTCCAAACCATCAATTTGTACAAGAATAGACACCCCTACAAGAGTTCTGATTCTGTTAACTAAAAGTGTTGAAATTTATCAAAAACCTCATTATTCTTTAAATAAGGGACCTTCCCCCAACACCTTGATTCTATTAACTAAGAGTATTGA
>DQYP01000094.1 GCA_011043375.1 Thermotogaceae bacterium
ATCACACTCAAGAAAATACCATGCCTCATTTTTGCCCCACGGTTCGTTCTCATTTTTTATGGCGTATTCGTCATTGGGATGAACTTGTATCGAAAGCCATCTTTTAGCTTTTAGTAACTTTATAAGCAATGGAAATCTTGGAATATTTTTACCAAATATTTTTTGTGTGAGCTCTTTTATTTCAACTTCCTCTTCTCCGTTCTTTAAGAGTTTGGTTTCATAATCTGGGTATCCAGAAAGTATCCATATCTCACCAATTGGTTCATCTTTGTCACAGTTGAACAATTTCTTTAAATCCTCGTGTCCCCAAATTCGCTCAACGCATATTGGAATTGACAAGTAGTACAACTCTCTCACCTCTTCAAAATCAATTTATGATCTCAAAAGCACTTGGAAGGTTCATCTTCATTGTATCGGCGATCAAAAGTGGTATATTTGACAATCTATGGAATCCTCTGAATTTTTCAGAACCAGGGCCATAAGAGAGGATGAACGTCATATTTGGAATGATTGAATCGTTCATCCAATTTATTCCTTGAAGATTTTCGTTTTCATCTTCTATGATGTTCTTTAAATCAAAGAGAGAAGTTATGCACGGAGCACCAACCTCATAAGGTGAGACGATCACTAACAGGGTATCTTCGTTGGCCTCACAGAATGCTAATGTTTTTTTCACAATTGAATTCAGTTCTTTGAAAGCATTCAAAAGTGATGAAATGTCATTTTTGAATGATGATTCCTCGATTTCTTTGTACACCACCACCAAAACGAATCCCTCAGAATTACGTTTGAGAACCTCGAAAGATTTGTCTATCATTTCACTTATAGCTACAGAACCATTTTGTGGATAGAGTCCTAACAGTTTTTTTATTCTCCACGGTTCCATTCTCAAAAGTTCATCTTCTGATCTTATCAAAGTGAAATCAGGACTCAGCTTCGGTTTAATACCTTGAAATACCTCATCATCTATTTTACCTAAGACCACATCTGGACCCTTTTCTAAAAATTTCAAAAACGTGTTTTGAGGATCACTCAAACTTTTTGTATGAGCGTAGAAACTTGCAATTAAAGGGTCCAGAAGTCCAGAGTCAGTTACTAAACCAATGGACTTTCCCTGAATCAAGGCAGATTCCAGTATATTGTTGACTGGGTGTCCCAAGCTATCTAAGCCCATAAAACCATTTAGAGTTTTGAATCCTGTGGCAAGAGCTGTTCCAGCAGCTGCTTGATCGGTTAAATAGGAGTTTGCAGAATTGGTCTCCACGAATCCAACGTTTTCGAACATGAACAGACTTGGTAATTTTAAGGAAACATATTTCATGAGAGTAAGATGTGAAAATCCCATTCCACTTGGTATCAAGTATATCAAATTCCTTGTTATTCCAAGAATGTTGATTGCTATTGTGATTAAAAGCGGGATGATCAAAATAGATTTTTTCACGTATAATCACGCCTTTCAATTCAAAATCTATCACATATATTTTACACTACAATGAACTGATGTATATAGTATAATTTATCCGGTTTGGAGGTGAAATTTTGAAATGTAAAATCTGTGGAAACAAAGCTGTAATAAAACTCAGAGCTCATAACATAGCTCTCTGTGAGAAAGATTACATAGCTTTTTTTGAAAAAAGAGTGCTGAAAACTATAAGAAAGTATAGGATGTTCGACAAAGATCATAAAATCTTAGTTGCGGTTTCCGGCGGGAAAGATAGTCTCTCTATATGGGAGCTGTTGCTCTCAAGGGGATTCAACGCAGTTGGATTGTACATCGACTTGGGAATAGAAAATTATTCAGAAGACTCAAAATCCAAGTGTATCAATTTTGCGAAAGATAAAAATGCTGAATTGGAAATCGCGAATGTAAAAGAATATTTCAATGGACTGTCTATACCGGAGATAGCCAGGTATGTTAGAAGAAAAACATGCAGTGTGTGTGGTTTGATAAAAAGATACATAATGAATCGCAGGGCTTTAGAGGGGGGGTATGATGTCCTTGTTACAGGTCACAATTTAGACGATGAAGTCTCCACATTGTTTGGTAATATGATTCACTGGCAGGTTGAGTATTTGGCAAGACAATTTCCTGTTCTCGAGAAAAATCATGACAAAATGGTGAAAAAGGTGAAACCCTTCGTTACCTCAACTGAACGAGAGGTTGCAGCTTACGCACTGATGAAGGGAATAGATTATATGGAGAAAGAATGTCCATTTTCAATTGGTGCAACTTCTCTTTTTTACAAAAGACTTCTAAATGAACTTGAAGAAAAACAACCTGGCAGTAAATTGAGGTTTTTAAATGGTTTTTACGAAAATTCAGGTATATTTCAAACATTCAGGAAAGAATTGAAACTTCGGGCTTGTGAAAGATGTGGATATCCAACCACAGAGACAGTGTGTTCGTTCTGCAGATTGAGAGAAAGGATTGGAAATATTGTTGAGAAAAGCGAAGATAGATTATGAACTCACGGTGTTGGTCGTTATTTTAACGATATTCGGTCTCTTCATACTGAAAAGTGCTGTTTATTCTGAAAACATAGAGGTCCTATTCAAAAAACAGATAATATGGGATTTGGTTGGCTTTTCACTGTTTATCCTGATTGTGTTTTTCAATTTCAATTCTCTGATTTCATATTTTCCAGCGCTGTATGTTTTTTCAGTGATAATGTTAATAGGCCTCTTTTTCTTTGGAGAAAGAATTTCTGGTGCGATAAGATGGTATAATTTTCCAGTCGGTTCATTTCAACCTTCCGAATTTGCGAAGATATCCACTATAGGTTTTTTGGGAATAATATTGAAGAATAAGGGCTTGAAGAATTTCATATTAAGTATGATAGTGATGGTTATCCCTGCGGCACTTGTAATCTTGGAACCGGATCTTGGAACTGCCATAGTCTTTTTCATCATCTGGTTTGTGATGATTTGGGTAGGGAATTTCAACAAGAAGTATATTATGGGTGTAATTTTGATTTTGAGTGTGATGATTCCTCTATTCTTTTTTTTCGGACTCAAGGATTATCAAAGAGCCCGAATTTTATCTTTTCTAAATCCGAATGCCTATAAATACAATGAAGCCTATCACTTGATACAGTCAATCAGAACAGTTGGCTCCGGTGGTTTAAGTGGTAGGGGATACATGAGAGGACCATCAAACCTATATGGTTATCTACCTGCAGATCATACAGATTTCATATTCGCCGTTCTCGCCGAAGAATTGGGATTTTTGGGAACAACATCTTTGATAATTCTCTATCTGCTCTTATATTTCAAAATATACAGAATATTTAAAAAAACAGTATTTGAGGAACAAAAATTGATAATTTCGGGGATTTTTGCAATGATTGCTATGCACTCTATTCAAAATATTGGGATGAATTTGGGGCTTTTGCCAATAACAGGACTTCCTTTGCCTTTTTTCACATACGGTGGAAGTTCGACTATATTCTTTTTCCTATCGCTTGGTTTAATCCACAACATATCGGTAAAATTGCAGTGAGGTTTGAACTCAGCCAGGGTCAAGGGAGTTGAGAATATATGGGAATTCAGATCTTAAAATTGATAATCTTTGAGTTCTTCATTTACGCAAATTTTGGAGCGATGAGGCTTTTTATTCAATATCTTGATTCATTGGGATTTTCGGCAACACAAATAGGAATATTGATCGCTGTTATGCCCGCAATTTCCATAGTTGCTAATCCTTTTTGGTTTTACTTGAAAGATAGGTTCAAAAATGATAAAGTACCCATTATTATGATTTATGCCCCTTCGATACTTCTAATATGGTTTTTTTATACATTACCCGGTTTCTTTTGGAAGCTTTTTTCCTATTCTCTTTTATCGTTTTTTGTGGCTTCCGGTATGCCTATAACAGAATCCGTTGTGATTTCAAGAGTTTACAGTGTTAAGGGGGATTTTGGAAAATTAAGGCTCTTTGGTACTTTGGGATATGCCTTTTCAACCTTTTTGATTGGAAAGCTGGTGAAAATAGATTTCAGTATGCTCTTCATATTATCGACCATTTATATGGTTATAATACTTTTGAATTCCATAACGCTCAAAGAAAATGTGAAAATCGAGAAATCGGATATTCATCGAGGTTCAGTTGAAGAAAGGTTGAGCTATTCGAAAATTGAATTCACCTTTATGTTGATCTTCGGTTCACTTGGAATAATGACAGCTTTTTTCGGAGCTAATTTCTTTCCCATACTGATCGACAGATTGAAGTTTGATATGTCAAGTGCAGGGAAAGGTTTGTCGTTCATGGCGTTGGGGGAGTTACCATTTCTAATATTCTCAGAACGCCTCACAAAAAAATTCGGTAACCAGTTTCTATTAACGTTTGGTATCCTATCGACAGGAGTGAGATGGATTCTCACATCAAGTTTATCAAGCGAGAATGCTATCTTAATGGTTCAATTTCTTCATGGACTCAATTATATCGTTATGTATTACTCAATACTCACTTACATTCATAAGAAGATACCATATGCAATTAGAAATAAAGTGCAAGGAATCTATTGGATGTTAACTGCTGGGATAGGTAATATAACCGGTTCTTTGCTTGGAGGGATTATAATAGACAACATAGGAGTCATAGAAGCTTATAGATTATTTGGTATCTTGGACGTGTCAGTTGGAGTTTTATCAGCGGTTACTTTCTTAATCATCAAACAGAGAACAAAAATACACGTTGCAGAGGATGGTGAATTCTGATGACAACTTTGCGTAGTTTCTTTTACACTTTTATTTTACTTGTTCTGTTTCAAATTATGGTTTTGTCTCAAGATCTGAAAATTGGAATATCATTCGTGATTGAGTATTCAAACAAAATGGGGAAGATCGATAATGAAGAGACTATCATTGAAAATAAAGTTGGCAACTTTGTCCAAGAGTTATTCAAATATTTGAGAATAATAGGGAAGAAAAACTCAATTGATTTTGTAGAAAATAGTAATAACAATAATGACATTGATAATAACATCTATACGAATTTTATTATATATCTTCAATATGACAACTCCAATGACTCCATAGTCATCAAGTGTTTTCAAGATAAGGAACCGATATTCGAGGCTTCGAGTAAGATGAGTTCAAATTCGGCTATGGAGAGACTTCTTGAAGAACTTTCCATCAAGATGTTGGAAAGAATTTCGATTATAAGGCTGCGTTTCGACGATTTTGAAGGGATGCTACGGTTGACTTTTAACAAGTCAATAGATGAGTACCCTTGTTTTTCGAACGATGGCTCTATGTTGGCTTTCGTAAGTGATAGGGACAATGGTAATAGAGATATATATATTCTTGATTTGAATGAAATGTATATTAAAAGAGACAATCTTCCCGAGAGCAGTGAATATTTCCCGAGAATTTCACCCGATAATTCTAAAATCATCTTTCAAAGCACCCGTGGAGGTAAATGGAATATATGGATTCAAAGGATCGACGAGTTAAGCAATGTTGAGGATTTGAAACGAGTACCTGTTTCAAGAAACGCTTATACCCCAAGTTGTAACAAAGAGGGTGTTTACTTTGTTCAAGAAGAGGACGACAATACCGATATATTCTTTTATGATTTTTCAAGTGAGAAGGTGATTAAAATACTCGAAAGTGACGAAGAGGAATTTTCACCTGTTTCTTCAAAGCTGGGGATCGTTTTTGTAAGAGTGAAGGACGATGGAGATTCTGGAATATATTTGTTAACAAAAACAGGGAAGATAAAAGCTTTGGAAGACTCACCTTTCAACGAATTTGATCCTATAATGACATCCGATCATGAGTGGCTGATATTCTCCTCCAATAGGGATGGGGTCTATAGACTCTGGCTAAAAAATTTGAATTCCAATGTAATTTATAAGCTAACCTCGCAAAAAGATGGAGACGCCTTCTATCCAACGATACACGGTAATACCGTTGTGTTTTCGATGTACTCAAAGGATGAGCCCGACCTCTGGGCGGTGTCCATCAAGAAATATAAAAACATTGAAAAGAGAAAACATGAATTAATCAACAAAATCGCAGAAATAGTTGAATTGATTAGGAATTGATTCACCATTCTACGGAAATGTAAAGTCCTCCCCTCGCTATCAATGACGAGGCCAACCCTTCGTTTTGGAGTTGGTTCGTGCCGAATTTTCCGAAGATTCCAACATTGATTCCTGATACTGCTATCCCAATTTTGCCACCTACGTACAAGTCGGATATCAGATCTTTAAAAAATCCATAGGCTGTTTTAGCGTTCCCATTTATACTGTATTTTATATCGGTATAAAGACCAAGATCGAGCGGTTGACTATTGATTCTTCCGCCAATGGTGATGTATGAGTCTTCTAATCCTGCCAAACTTCCACCGAATTTGGTTCCAAAATACAAACTTCCAGCTTCACCGTTTGCTACGAATCCAACTCCTAAGGTTATAGGAACAGGAAGAAGTGGATTCTGCGCACTTGCCCATCCAAGTAATCCTTTTATAGTTCCTGAAAAGTACAAATTGTCAGAGATTGGAGCAAGAAATCCGATGTCTGAATCAAAAGCGTAAAGCTTGCCTTCTAATCCATCCAGTCTGTACAGATTCAGAGATAACCCGATGGCTGTTTTGCCAAAGATAAAGGAAGCAACTGAGTAAGAAAAACCAAGAGTTTTTTCATCTAATTTCTCTTCATCCAATGTTCCATATTCATTTCTCAGTATCAGCTTCATAAACCCTGCGAATCCATTTGAGAGTGGCTGAGCAATGTAAATATCATGTTCTGTAGTTGAAAAATCCTGTGAGTTTTCCATTGCCATTCCATATCCAAGATACCATTTGTTTAGAAAGACAGTGCCAGCAGGATTACCAAAAACTGAAGCTTTACCAACATCGAGAAAAATACCAGCCTTTCCTTCGGAAAGGGTTCCCATGTTGACTCCCATAGTGGTTATGTAGAAAAGAGATACAACCATCATTATGGATAACACCGCTTTACCTCTTGCCCTCACCTGAAAAACCCCCCTGCTTTTTTTCTACTGGGTTTGTAAACAAAATTCAAACTTCACGAACCTTCTCTTTATTTTTGAAGGTGAACATAAATTTTTCCTTGAATTCAATAAAATTACCACTTTTAATAGATTCTCGAAGCTTCGACATGAAGTTGTACATATAATGCAAATTATGATACGTTAAAAGGATCTGACCAAGCATTTCCCTTCTTGAAAATAAATGATTTATATAAGCCCTGCTATGGTTTTTGCAGACATAGCATGAACAATTAGGATCAATCGGATTGGGGTCTTCTTTGTATTTAGCTGCTCTCAAGTTCATTTTTCCTTCATACGTTAAAGCTACACCGTGACGAGCCACTCGAGTCGGGAAAACAGAATCAAACATATCAACTCCTCGCTCAACAGACTCGAGGATGAGATCGGGAGTACCTACGCCCATGAAATATCTCGGTTTATCTTCTGGAAACTCAGATATCGTTGCTTCAAGCATCCTCAATGTTTCTTCACGAGCTTCACCTATACTCAATCCTCCCACAGCGTACCCATCGAAACCAAGCTTGACAATATCCTGTGCACTTTTTATTCTCAAATCTTCATAAAGGCCACCCTGTGCTATTCCGAACAGTAATTGGTCGCTTCGACTGTGGGATTTCAAACATCTGATCGCCCATTTGTACGTTCTTTGTATTGATTCAGTGACATAGGCTTTATCGGCGTGTACTGGGGTACATTCATCGAATGCCATGGCTATATCGGAGCCAAGTGCTTCCTGTATTTCCATAGATAATTCTGGAGTGAAAAAATGCTTAGATCCATCTATTGGTGATTTGAAAAGAACCCCGTCGTCATTCAAATGATTCATGTTTCTCAAACTGAACACTTGAAATCCACCACTGTCTGTCAAGATACTATTTCTCCATCCCATGAATTTATGCAATCCACCCAATTTTTTTATAGTCGAATGGCCAGGCCTCAAATATAAATGATAAGTGTTTGAGAGTATCAAAGAATAACCAATCTCTTCGAGATCCTTCGATCTCATGCCCTTTACATTCGCACTGGTTCCTACCGGCATGAACACGGGTGTTTCTATCTCTGAATGTGCTGTTTTTAATATACCTATTCTCGCTTGAGTATTTTTATCCTTGTACAACAATTGAAAGATTTTCATCAACTCCTTTGGATACTTGAAGCTATTTCTTCGAAGACCTTCAAAGAATAGTTGAGTTTTGCTTCCAATTCTTCAAGTTCATCACTTAATGTCTTTTTAAAGGACTCATCTTTTATCAATTTCAAATTGATATTGACATTCGCCTTTCCTATATTGAAAGCTGCTCTACATAGTTCGCACGCAGCTTGAGCATCTGAGAAAAGATTTTTATTACCATACTTTGCAACCAACAACACATCATCTACCAGGTTCGATGTCAATCTACATAGCTCAAAAGGGACATCAGCAGCTTCTTTTAAAGCTTCTTGGATTTTCTCTTTTCTGAACCTTTTTTCTTCTTCTGAACTGTTTGGAAGCTTGTAACATTCCATCACTTTGTTGAAAGCTTCGATGTCTTTGTTCATGATTCCAAACGCTTTTTCTCTGAAAGCTTCCATGCGCTCGACAATTTTTTCCATTTCCGCTTCCCATTCTTCGTATTTTTTCTTTCCAATCGTTAAATTCGCTACCATCTCCACAAGCGATGCTCCAAGAGCACCAACGACCGCTCCTACAGAGCCACCACCGGGTGTGGGATTACCACTCGCCACAAGGTTACAAAACTCCTTTATACTCTCTTTCTCATAACTCAATTTACCACCTCCAATATTTCAATTCCCTTGCTTGTTCCTATTCTATTTGCACCAGCGGATATCATTTTTAGTGCGTCTTCAAAGGTTCTTATACCTCCAGCCGCTTTAACACCCATTTTATTTCCTACCACAAATTTCATCAGTGAAACGTCATAAACAGTTGCCCCCGATGTTCCAAAACCCGTCGAGGTTTTTACGAAATCCGCTCCAGCTTCCTTCGCCAAAACGCACGCTGCCACCTTTTCCGCGTTTGAAAGATAACAAGTTTCAATTATAACTTTTACAGGTATTCCTTGTGCGGCTTCAGTGACCGATTTGATATCTTCAAAAACATATTCGTAATCGCCAGATTTCAAAAAACCAATGTTTATAACCATATCTATTTCTTGAGCACCATCGGAAATTGCCAATCGTGTTTCATTTGCCTTCATTTCCATAGTTACATTCCCGTGCGGAAATCCAACAACAGTTATGACTTTGGTTTTCGAATCACTAGGTAAAAGTGATTTAACTGTTCCGACATAACATGGTGGGACGCAGAGTGAATAAAAATCATATTTGATGGATTTCGTAACGAAATCTTCTATTTCTTCAACAGTAGCATATGGTTTCAAAAGAGTTTGATCTATGTACTTTGCCATGTCACTTGATGCGATATCGATTATCCCATCCAATTTCTTTTCTTCGAATTGGAAGCTATCTTTGAATCTTTTTATTTCATTTTCAACGAGCTCCAGTAGAAATGACATATCCTCTCCCTCCCATTACCCTCAAAATCACAAGCCTATATCCGAAGCCACATTCGTCATAGCTTCTAAAGCTATACCTATAAATTCTTCCAACTTCAACCCTAAATTTTCAATACTTTTTATCTGTTCTCGATTTGCACCTCTTGCAAAGCTCTTTTCTTTGAATCTGTTCATAACAAATTTGGTGTCTATAACCTCGAGCTTTTTTTCGGGTCTTATCAATGCTGCAGCAACTATCAATCCTGTTACGGGATCAGCCGCATACAGGGCTTTTTCTATAGGAGTTTCCAATTCTTTCTTACCGGAATGTGCCTTTATCGCATTCAACATTTCAGAGGGTAAATTATATTCTTCCAATAGCTCGATGGAAACCAATCCGTGTTTTTCAGGTTCGTCTTTGGTCAAATCGTAGTCGATATCATGTAATAACCCGGTGAGTCCCCAGATTTCTTCGTCGTAACCAAGCCTATTCGCTAACGCCTTCATAACCGCTTCAGTAGCAATCATGTGTTTTATTAGATTTTTGTTTTTCACATACTTTCTTATGAGTTCCAAAGCTTCAACACGCGTCAAGACTCATCACTCCTTGTATACATTCTTTTGCATGTTCTCTCACCAAAAAAGAGCCTTAAAAATTCAAGTTCTGGATATATCAATTTGAATCCCATATTTGTGGAAGACCCCAAGATATCATTTAGCGTTTTTGCCGTTCCGGGATTGATGGTTTGTAATTTATTTTTCTCTTCTATATCATCGCATAATTTTTCAACATTGGTTTTGATTGGTTTTTTTGAAACACCGATCACAATTTTAAATGGTACCAATTCTGAAAGTTTTACCCAATATGAATCAGCGACGTCGAATTCTCCCTGAAACATTTTTATAGTTCCTGCAAGTGCCAAAGCCGATGGATAATTTTGTTCCAACAAAGGTTCTAAATAGGAAAATGCCGATTTAAAATCGGTGTTTGAATACGCTCTTTTCGCCATTAAAAAGCGTGCATATGGACAAAAATCTAATTTTTTGAGATCGAAATTGTAGTTGTAATCTTTTATATAAGTAGCATGAATGAAAGAGCAAGCATGCTCGCTACTCCTCTTCAGCAAAACATTTGCGGTTTGAATAGCTTTGTCAATGTTTCCAAGATTTTTATTTATCACCATCAGGTAAATGTCGAACAAATTCTTGTATTTCCCGGTTACCACTCCTTTGGTGAACTCATTGTATGCCTCATCAAAATCATGTTTAGCTATCAAATAAGCTACTCTCAGAACTTTTGAGAAAACATCCGTAGAATTTTTGAAAAAGTTGAACAACTTTTCAATCTTTTTCCAACCTTTGAAGAAATAAACCAATATTTCTAATATAGATAGGTATGTATAAAGATCGGGTTTGTAAGCCCTTGTGAATTGTGAAATGAAACTCAGAGCCTCGTTGTATTTTCCAAAAAAAAGCAGTGCTTCGGCGTAATTATATGCTGCTTTTGAATCACCATCAAAAGCATAGTTTTGGAAAATGTTCAAAGCTTCTTCGAACTTGAATTCGAAGATCTTCAACAGTCCCAACAGAAATTCCAATCTTTTGGGATCTTTCACGTTGTTCAAATAACTGTTTAATTTTTCAATTACAAGGAAATCCGGTGCATCATAATCTTGTGAATCTATGTCTCTTATCACCTCAGTTTGTGAGAAGTCAACCGTTAAAACTCTTTCCTCTCTTTTTCTAATTTTATCAGAGAGTTCTATTTTTTTGTGCGTGTTAGTGCTTTCAATGATTTTGCCCTTTTTTCTAAGATCGTTTATGATGGCTTTCTTTAACTTCAAAAGG
>DQYP01000309.1 GCA_011043375.1 Thermotogaceae bacterium
CCCCTATCCCCCTTGATATACATTACCCCCACATTTAAAACGGGCCATTTGGCCCGTTTTTTTTAGTTATGTTTTCGTTCTGTTCAACATATTCTCATACTCTTTGATAACTTCCTCATCAGGTTTAGTAGTGGGAAATGGAATTATATCTCTTATGGATGAAGAATCTGTGAGAAACATGGCAAGTCTGTCTATACCTATACCAAGCCCACCAGTTGGTGGCATACCGTATTCCAAGGCTCTAACAAAATCCAAATCTAGCATTTGTGCTTCTTCGTCGCCTATATCTCGCAATTCTTGCTGCTTTAAAAACCTTTCTAACTGATCTACTGGATCATTCAATTCGCTGAACGCATTGCCTATTTCTCTACCGAATATTATGGGCTCAAACCTCTCTGTTACTCTTGGATCTTCTCTATGTCTTTTTGCAAGAGGAGATATTTCAACTGGATGATCGATCAAAAACGTTGGTTGCACAACTTCATCTTCAACAAGATCCCAAAGTTTCTCTATTAAATGACCTCTTTCTTTTATTTCTGGGACACTATCATGCATCTTTAAAACTTCGATCAATCTTTCGTTGGGATCTTCGAGAATGTCCACCCCGAGTTTCTCGGCTATAAAATCTCTCATTTTTACCCTTTTCCAAGGTCTTGAAAAATCTATCTCCACTCCTTGGTAATTGATCTTTTCACGGTTTAAAACCTTCCTCACAACGTAAGATATCATCTCTTCTGTTAAATCCATCATATCGTTATAATCGGCATATGCTTGATATATCTCTATCATGGTGAATTCTGGATTATGCTTGTAGGATATACCCTCGTTTCTAAAGCATTTCCCTATTTCAAAGACCTTTTCGAACCCTCCAACAATGTATCTCTTTAAGTAAAGCTCCAAGGCTATTCTCAGATACATGTTTATGTCATAAACATTTAAATGTGTCACAAATGGTCTCGCAGAAGCACCACCTGTTAGATGATGTAGAACTGGTGTCTCTACCTCGACGAATCCCTTTTGCCACAGAAATTCCCTTATCGTCTTTATCATTTCGAATCTGATTTTAAAATTTTTGATGGTTTCATCGTTTGCTATCATATCTACATAACGTTGTTTGTATATTATTTCTTTATCCTTTATTCCATGCCATTTTTCGGGCATCGTTCTAATTGCCTTGCTCAATATTTCAAAATCTTTTGCAAATACTGTTACTTCCCCTGTTTTACTTTTGAAGGGGAAACCTTTCACACCCACGAAATCACCTATTTTGAGATATTCTTTGAAAAAGCCATACTTCTCTTTACCAACACCGTTTTGGTTTATATAAATTTGCAATTTATCATCTGAATCTTTTATGACAAAAAACGAAGACTTTCCATGATACCTTATCGCTACAACTCTCCCAGCAACGCTCAGGTTATCTTCTTCAACTGTTTGACCATTTTCGAGATGAGAATATTTTTCTTTGATTTCTTTGTTGGAAATTTTTTTATCGAATCTAAAAGGATATGGATTGTATCCTTTGGTTCTAAGTTCTTCTATTTCTTTTAGTTTGATCTCTCGAAGACTATCCAACGAATCCACCTCCAGAATCAAAAACTGATACCGAGTATTTGATATTTTTGAATACCTTTAGGGGCTTTTACACGAACGATATCTCCTACTTTTTTACCTTCCAATGCACGTGCGAGTGGTGACTCAATGCTAATTTTATTTTCGAATATATTGGCTTCTTGCGAATTAACTATTTTCAATTCCATTTCTTCCTGTGTTTCTAAATCCCTTATTAACACTTTATTCCCCAGGCTTATGGTATTGTTATTCAGTTTACTTTCATCTATTATTTCGGCCTTTGAAAGTATTTCTTCTATTTCACGTATCCTACTACCTATTCTTCCTTGCTCATTTTTTGCCTCATCATATTCGCTATTTTCAGAAAGATCACCGAGCTCTCGAGCTTCTTTTATTTTTGGCGCAACTTCGTACATAAATTTTTCTCTCAGCTCATTTAGTTCTTTCTTTAAAGCCTCATAACCTTCTTTTGTTAAATATATGGCTTCCTTTTTCATTTTTATTTCCCTCCTTCATCCTTATCCTTGTCAATATTATCAAATTTTCTCAGATTTTTGAGTTCCTCGAAGAATTCATCAATATCTCTGAAATCTCTGTAAACGGATGCAAATCTTATGTAAGCGACTTTATCCAATTCTTTCAAATGTTTCATAACTAACTCACCTATATGTTTTGAGTCGATCTCCAATTTCCCTTCTTGCTGAAGCTCAAGTTCTATCTTTGCAACCAATCTTTCCAGTGTTTCCAAAGGTATAGGCCTTTTTTCGCAAGCCTTTAATAATCCATTTAAAATTTTATTTCTATCGAATCTTTCTCTTCTACCATCTTTTTTTATAACTAATATAGGCATTATTTCAAATCTCTCGTAAGTCGTAAATCTGAAACCACATTTCAAACACTCTCTTCTCCTTCTTATTGCAAAACCGTCATCAGTCGGCCGGGAATCAAGAACCCTCGTTTCAAACTCACCACATTTTGGACACCTCATTTTTCCTCACTCTTTTCTATATTTTTGGCTATTTCAATTATCTTTTTCATCCTATTATACACAGTACTCTTAGGTAGCTTGTTTTCCAATATCTCTCCTAACTCTCTCAAACTCAACTCAGAATTTTGTAAACGTGCTATTGCAAGTTCCCTCAATTCTGATTTTAAGTAATCGAGTCCAACCGTTTTTTGGATCAATTCGATAGCTCTGATTTGCTGTGAACTACTCTGTCCTGTTCTATTAGCATTGGCGCTTATGAAATTTATCGTTCTAAAAACATCGGATTTTATGATTCTTTGTTCTATGATACTTTGATAATAAGCCGCACCTCTGAGTGCACCTATTGAGTTTAGCAGTTCGACAATATCAGAGCCTTTTTTTAGATACAACCTTGCTCCATTGTGATTTTTTATAATGCGTGATTTTATACCAAAAATATTGTACAAATGATTTCTCACCTTTTCAAAAAGTTCTGTGTTTTCTTTTATAAAGAACTCGAGATGATAGGATTTTTTGGGATCTGTTACAGAACCAGAAGCCAAAAAAAGGCCTCTACAAAAGGCTCCGAATCTTTCAGGATCGTGAAAATCCAAATTCAGTTCCACTAATTGGTTCAAATCAATACCATGCCTTTTGAGAAAATCATCCAAATCATTGGGAGATATGAGTATCTTATATTGCTTCCTGCCAAGTATCTTCTGATTAGTATACAATATTTTAGAACGACTTCCTTCGAAACTGATTATCTTCTTCAATCTTCTGGCTACGAACGGGGATGACAAAACCACACTTATGTAATTCCCACTTGACTCTAATACAAGTCCTCCCTTGGCTTTCAAAAAGCCGGCCATTTCATACTCTACATCACCGTTTTCTATTTGGAGATTCACAAGTTCGTTTTTTACTTCTTCTGAAAAACTCACGCCTTTCATTGTTATCACCAGCTCAACAAGCGTTTAACAAGTTTACCAAGTTTTTCACTATCGTGTCTCGCTTTGTTCAAACCATCTCTCGGATCTACCTCCATTTTCAACAGAGGTTCAGCAAAAACAGGTACATCTATTTTTTCTATGTCGAGTTTCAATTGCTCGGATCCCTGGGATCTGTATCTTTCTAAGTCGTCATCAGGAAGTTTTTGAGAATTGGCTATCACATAGTTGACTTTACATCCCAAATATTTAACTATCTCGCTTACGTGGTCACTCAATGTGTATCCTATTGTTTCACCCGGTTGGGTCATTATATTTGCAATGTATATTTTTATCGCATTTTCATTTTCAACTATGCTTTCCCTCACTCCCTTAATCAATAGGTTACTTATTAAACTCGTATACAAGCTTCCTGGACCAATTATTATACCATTTGCTTTCTTGATAGCATCTATAACTTTTGGTAATGCTTCAACTTCTTCCGATAAACGGATTTGTCTTATTTTCGATTTGCTGTTTATTATTTCAGTCTCTCCTATTATTTCCGAACCATCATCCATTTCAGCAACGAGCCGCACTAATTTATCAGTTACTGGTAGAACTTCTCCCTTTATTGCTAGTATTTTTGAACTTTCTTTAACTGCTTCACTGAACCCTCCTAATATTTTGGTCAAAGCTGCAAGAATTATGTTTCCAACATTATGCCCTCTAAGAGTACCATTGGTTTGAAACCTGAAATTGAAAAGCTTTGAAAAGAGTGTTTCATCTTTTGCCAAAGCAATTAAGTTATTTCTAACATCCCCTGGTGGGGGAATTTGTAATTCTTCCCTTATCTTGCCAGAGCTTCCCCCTTCGTCAGTTATTGTAACGATTGCATGTATATCTATATCGTCAAAAAATTTTAAACCTCTCAAGAGACTTGAAAGACCTGTTCCACCTCCAATTGCAACTACACTCAAAGCCTTCGTTTTATCTACCATCAAGACTCCTCCAGATCTCTATGTTTAATCAAAACTCTATACCCTAACTTTTTGAAGTCCTTTGCCAATTTATCTGCAAAGTATACCGATCTATGTCTTCCGCCGGTACAACCTATTGAGATTGTGAGAAAAGTCTTTCCACTGTGGTTATAATTTTCCACAACGAATCTCAAAAAATCGAAAGTTTTCTTGTAGTATTCACCAACTATTTGAAATTTCTCAAAGAACTCTGCTATCTTTTGATCGATTCCCGTTAGGTCTTTCAAAGAATCTTCATAATAGGGATTGGGTAAAAATCTTGTATCTATCACTACATCGGAAGTCATAGGTATACCATGTTTGAATCCAAAACTCACGAAATTCAGGGTTAGAGGTGTCTTTTCGCCAGTGAAAATCAGCTTATCCAAAAGCTCTCTAAATTCATAAATGTTTATCCCCGAAGTATCTATAACTATATCAGCTCTCTCTTTGAGACTTTGTAAATAGGTCCTTTCCACTTTTATTGCTTCTTCTAATGAAAGACCTTTTGAGAGAAAAGGGTGTGGTCGTCTTGTGAAAGCGTATCTCCTGATTATGAATTCGTCAGAAGAATCCAAAAAAAGTAATTTCACATCGAAGTTGCTCTTTCTCAGCTCCATTATTGAATCATTTATATCGTCAACTGTTCCACCGGATCTTATATCAACGACAACAGCTAATTTTCCTTTTCCAGCTTTGGATAATAACTCGACAAATTGATAAAGAAGATCTGGGGGAACGTTGTCTATACAAAAATACCCTAAATCCTCGAAATAATCTATCGCTGTTGTTTTACCAGCACCGGACATACCTGTTATTACAATTATTTCACCTTTCATATCCATCACTCTACTTATTAACCTATTTCCGCGTTTTCCCCACCTATTCCCCTGTTTATTTCTCCAAGTAATTTGTCGTACTTTTGTCTCAATTCGGATAATTCTTCTTCAAGATCTATATACTTCGATAACGAATTCAGGAGTATGAGGACTACGATCTTGTCAAATCCAAGTTTCTCTTCCAACACACCATACTTAGCGTATTCTTCTCTAACATACGAGAGAATTTTGTTCACTTTCTCCTCAGGTTCATCAGTAATAAACGAGAACTCCTTATCTCCAAGTATCAAATCTACTTTTCTCTTCACACCCCCACCTTCCTTCAAAAAATTTAAAAATCTATCTCCTGAATTATACACTATACCGGGAGTTTGTTCAATTTATGGTTATATTATAAATTTTCTTTGAGCTCCTTGATTAACCTGTTGGAATCATGAAAACCAAGGAGTGTGGCATGATCCCTGCTCAGCTTATATTTTTTTTGAAAGGGTATGATTATCCTGTTGTAGATTTTCTGAGAATGTTTTTTCTTCAAATATATCTTAATTCCTTCTGGCAGATCACCAATTAGTACATCTATGTCAAGAATTTTGAAAAGCCCATCGACGAATGCAAAGAACTCTTCGTTGTTTTGAAAGTTCATAGTTGCTATCTTGAGACCACATATATTATGGATGGAACACATAGAAACTCTCTTCAGAAAATCTGAAGCGTCTTCTAAGGATTTTGAATAAAGTATTTCCATAACATCCTCTATTCTCTTATCTCCGATAAATTCTGCAAGATAATTCAGTTCTTTCTTTCGGGCAGTCCGTAACATACCGGTATCCGTGAAAAGACCGCAAGCAAAAGCAAACAAGATTTTTTCATCAAGAACTATATCAAACATTTTAGAAAATTCAAAGAGATTCACCACATTCGCGCTGTTCACAGTTATATAGGAAAACTTCGCTTTAAGAATTAAATCATTTTCTATAGTTGGATGATGATCAAACAAAATATAATCTTTTTTGTTCAGGTCAATATAATCAAGTGTTTTAGCTTTTTCAGTATCGTAGATGAAAAACACATCGTAGTTTTCATAATCAATTTCTCTGAATCCGCTGTCAATTTCAAGAAAATTCAAGAGATTGATGACACTACGAGAAAGCAAACCAGAGAGAAGAAAATCACCGCCAAAAACTCTCAATCCCCAGTAAAGACTTGCAACGCCATCGCAATCAGGATTAACATGAGTAATGTGTAATATTCTCCTTCCACTATACTTCTTCTGTAGTTCATTATAAAAACAAGAGGGCGCGATTTTCACGCCCTCTTTATAGAAACCATTTATTAAAGCATTTTTACCCATCTTTCTGCGGTATCTACAACCCTGCAACTGTATCCGTATTCATTGTCATACCAGGAGAACACTTTTACGAGGGTGCCATTGACTTTTGTGAGCGTGGAATCGAATATTGCCGAATGGGAGTTTCCTACTATATCGGAACTTACTACTAGTTCATCGTTATAGTAAAGAATTCCCTTGAGTTCATTCTCAGCCGCTTCCTTCATGGCTGCATTTACCTCTTCTACTGTGGTTTCTTTTTCAACAATACAGACAAAATCCGTTATTGAACCGACTGGGACAGGCACTCTCAAAGCAATACCATCGAGTTTACCTTTAAGATCGGGGATAACTAAAGCAACAGCTTTCGCTGCACCGGTTGTTGTGGGGATCGTGTTGATTGCTGCGGCTCTGGCTCTTCTAAGGTCTTTGTGAGGAAGGTCGAGTATTCTCTGGTCGTTTGTGTAAGCATGGACGGTTGTTAAGAATCCGCTTAAAACCTTGAATTTTTCATGCAAAACCTTTACTACAGGAGCGATTGAATTAGTCGTACAGGATGCACAAGATATCACAGCGTGTTCAGATTTGAGATCTGAATCGTTGACACCGAGAACAATTGTTGCATCGACTTCTCCTTTTGCTGGGGCGGTAATTATTACTTTCTTTGCTCCTGCTGCTATATGTGCTTCAGCTTTGTCTTTACTTCTAAATACTCCCGTTGATTCAATCACTAAGTCAACACCTAATTCTTTCCATGGAAGTTTTGATGGATCTTTTTCTGCGAAGACTTTTATCTCTTTTCCATTTACTACCAATACGTTCTCTTTGACTTCTACGGTGCCATTGAATTTTCCATAAACAGAGTCAAATTTCAAAAGGTGAGCGAGTGTTTGAGTATCAGTTATATCGTTTATCGCCACTACATCCAAGGACCCTCTTTTAAAGATTTCTCTGAATACGGCTCTTCCAATTCTTCCAAAACCGTTAATAGCAACTTTAGCCATGTATCTCCCTCCTTTTATATGATATCAGGTAATCCCAATCCTTCCCCATCGATACTTGGATTTATTTTTTTAACTTCCTCATCGTGTATTCTCTTAGCTTCCTCGACTGCGTCGTTAAAAGCGGCAATCAGAAGATCATTTATCATCTCCGGATCTTCTTTTAACAGATCAGGATCTATTTTTATTTCTTTGACTTTGTAGTGTCCATTCATCTTTATGACTACAGCTCCACCACCTACACTCTTTTCTATTTCCAAGTTTTCGAGCTTCTCTTCCAATTCCTCCATTTTCTGTTTGAATTCCTCTTGCATCTTTTGTGCTTCTTTTAAAAGCTTGTTTATGTTCTTGGATGAAAAATTTCTACCACCCAATCCTCTAAATTTCTTTGCCATCTTGATCCCCTCTCTTTTCTATTCTAACCTTTCCAGGAAATATGCTCAATACCTTTTTCAGAATCTTAACGCTTTCTTCAGAAAGATTGGAAATCTCCTCTTCCAAATAAATAGGAGAAAAGTTTATATCTTCGTTATTTACCATTTTATAGAGCATCCGAAGTTCTTCCAGTTTTTCACGTACAATCTCAAAATGCAGATTATGGTTTTTATCGTATTCCAGAATAATATTTTTATCTTGCTTCGAAATCTTTGCGTAGACTAATGCCACCCAAAGATCCAAATCTCCTTCACGCAGAAGATAATTTTTCAATTTTTCAATCTTTTCATCCTCTTCCTCTTTCGGTTTTGTCACTCTGTTCTTAGTAACTTCTTGGGTGTTTTCAACATCTATAACATTATCTTCAACGGCCCGATTTTCTGAAAGTTCTTTGGATACATTCAGAGCACCAACCTCAAACACAACAACCTTTTCCTCTGTATACTTAACATCCTTGAGGAGATTTGTCAATCTGTTTGCTAACTCTACCAGCTTTTCACCGTATTTCTCATACAGACCATCTTTTTCTTTTAAAGATTGTAAGGTATTTTCAATGGACTCCAGTATAAAAGTCTCAAGGTTTTTGTTTTCTTTCACTAGTCTTTCCGCGATTTTAAAGAGTGACTCAAAATCTTTCTTAAGCAATGAGTCTATGAAATCCCTCACAAGTTCTTTGGGGACTACTCCTAATATTTCTCTAACGTGTTCTTGGGTTATTTGTTCGGAACTGTACCTTTGAATCTGTTCCAATATGGCCAGAGAATCCCTCAGAGATCCAGACGCTTTTTCAGCAATTAACTTCAAAGCATCATTGGTTATGTTTATTTTTTCTCTTTTAGAGATACTTTTCAGATGATTGAATATCAAATCATCTGGAATTAACTTAAAATCGAAAATCTGACATCTTGATAATATCGTTTCGGGAACCTTCTCTAAATTTGTTGTCGCAAGTATGAACAACACATGTGGAGGAGGCTCTTCTAAAGTTTTTAAAAGTGCGTTGAATGCCTCGCGTGTCAACATGTGGAACTCATCGATTATATAGACCTTAACCTTCCCTTTTGCAGGTAAGTAAGAAACTCTGTCTCTTATCTTTCTTATTTCATCTATACCTCTGTTGGAAGCGGCGTCCATCTCAATGACATCCATAAAGCTTCCAGAATCTATCTCTCGACAATTTTCACATTTATTACAAGGTTCACCATCATGAGGATTCAAGCAATTCAACGATTTAGCTAATATTCTGGCACAAGAAGTCTTTCCGGTTCCTCTTGGACCAGAGAATATATAGGCATGAGACACATTTCCTTCCCTTATTGCATTTTTTAGAACGCGTTTCACATATTCTTGGCCTACCATCTCCGAAAAAGTTTTTGGCCTATACTTCCTGTACAAAACTTGACTCATATTCCGCTACCTTTCATCAAGTCCCACTTCAAAATAGTCAAATGATTTTTCCAAGAAAATCTTCGAGGTTGATTCATCAATATTACAGAGTCTGATTGTTTTCATTTTTTTAGGTTTGTTGTTGTCTATGAAATCTTTTATCGCTTTGAAAAAAATATTTGCGCATCTATCCTTCGGAAATCCGAATATTCCAGAACTTATTGCTGGCATTGAGATACTCTCAAGGTTCAATTCCTCCGCGGCCTTTAAGGAATTGATCACGGCTGATCTTAGTTTTTCATCTTCTTTTCCTTCACCCCATACGGGGCCGACAGCATGAATAACGTACTTCGCTTTAAGATTGCCTGCTGATGTAATAGCAACTTCCCCTGTTTTCACGGGGCCATATTTTTTAACATACTCAGTGCTCTCCTTTTGAATCGAGAAACCACCTTTTCTAACTATTGCTCCCGCTACACCACCGCCATGTTGAAGCTGGGAATTTGCAGCGTTAACTATCGCTTCAGTATTTTGCGTTGTTATATCATCTTGCACTATTTCGATTGTAACATTGGAATAATTGAATTTTCTAAGTATCTTCATTTCAGCACCCCTTTGAAGAATTTCAAGGCAGCATTAGCGCTGGCCTCTGGATTATATCCACCTTCTTGAATGAACAGCGTTGGATAACCAGCTTCACCAATCATTTTTCCAATTAATTCATAATCATCGGTTCTGAGGTTAAAATCACCTTGAGGATCATCGATGTGAGTGTCGAATCCCAACGAAACGATCAAAAAGTCGGGATCATAATCTTCTATTTCGGTTAGAGCTAATTCGAGACTTCTTGAATATTCATCTATCTCTGTACCTTTCTCCAATGGTATGTTTATATTGTAACCTAAACCGTCTTCCTCACCATTTTCCCACTCATAACCACTTATCCAAGGATAAGCCCACTTGGGATGACCATGGATTGAGATTGTTAACAAGTTGGAATTGTAAAATATATCTTGTGTGCCATTGAAATGATGGAAGTCCAAATCCAATATTGCAACATCGAAACCTTCTTTTACTAAATAAAAAGCTGACATTGCTGCATTGTTGAAGTAACAATATCCACCGCAATATACAGAATTTGCATGATGTCCAGGTGGTCTACACAGGCAGTAAACGAAGTCTTCATCTTCCAAAATTAGCTTTGCACCGCTTAGAGCTATTTTGGCACTTAACCAGGCTTGCTCAAAAGTATTTCGCATTATGGGTGTTCCAGTATCAAAACATCTATCGTAGCCGAAAACCTCGGGAAAGTATTCTTCATTTTTTTTTAAGCTGTTCGATTTGTTCTTCAACCATTCGATATATGTCGAGGAATGCACGGTATAAAGATATGAGGTCGGGAAATCCATAGGCTCTAAAAAATCACCCATTTCATGAACTATCAGTTTTTCCCTTATTCTCTCAATTCTCTCTGGCTTATCGTAATTTTCTATGAATTTACCTTTGTCTATCTCGTGACCTGGTTGATGATTCAAGTGGTTGTGACTATAAATTATTTTCAGTATTTTCACCACCACCTTTTTCAAGTTTTGAAATTTTTTCGAGTCTTCTCAGATGTCTGCCACCTTCAAACTTCGTTTCTGAGAATTTTTGAACTACTAATTTGGCAAGCTCTGGAGCTATGAACCTTCCAGGCAAAACCAATACATTCGAATCATTATGGGCACGTGCAAGTCTTGCCATTTCAGGAAAAAAACATAAAGTGGCTCTTATA
>DQYP01000030.1 GCA_011043375.1 Thermotogaceae bacterium
GCCACAGAGATTTATGTAGAATCTATCTCCTGAGATATTAGCAGCCCACGAAACTTCAACGAACATGGTAGCACCATTTTCAAACTTTATCATTGCAGTCGCGAGATCTTCCACGTCGTTGAGTTTCCCATCTCTCAATCCGTCTCTCACATCTGAAGAATCCCATGTTTGTCTTCCGTCTATGTGGTACTCCGGGAATTTTTTATAAGTAGTTGCAAAAACAGAAACGGGTTTTGGATTTCCCATTAAATACCTTGTCAGATCAATTATGTGGACACCTATGTCTATAACTGGTCCACCACCGGATTCCCTCTTAACTGTGAACCACCCTCTTGGAGTTCCTCTCCTTCTCATATAACCAACACGTGCGTAATATATTTCCCCGAGTTTTCCAGAATCGATAAACTGTTTTAGCTTTTGTGCATCCCCCCTGAATCGATTGTTGAACCCCATCATCAAAATTTTTCCGGTTTTCCTGGATGTCTGAAGCATTCTCTGAGCCTCATCAATATTCATAGCCATTGGTTTTTCACAGAGGACGTGCTTTGAGCTCTCAAGGGCATCGATCGTCATTTGAGCATGCAAATAATTAGGTGTACAAATGCTTACTGCTTGAATCTCGGGATCGCTGAGGAGTTCCTTGTAATCCGTGTAGACATTTGGAATATTAAATTTTTTTGCCACTTCTTCTGCTCTCTCTTCTACAATATCACATACAGCTACAATATCAGCATCAGCTTCCAAATATCCAGGAATATGAGCCATCTGAGCAATTAATCCACTTCCAATTATGCCGACTTTTACACCCATAAACATTATCCCTCCAATTTTTAGAGGTTAGAGTTTTCGAGTTTTCAATCAGAATGAATTATATACTCCACCAATTGCTATTTCAATGTTAAATGATCTTGACAGCACTTTTATTTTTTCTTGTCACAATGTTCACTGTGTGATAAAATTTGATAAGGAAGTTCATAAAGAATGCGGAGAGATGGCCGAGCGGTCGAAGGCGCACGCCTGGAGAGCGTGTAACCGGCAAAACCGGTTCGTGGGTTCAAATCCCACTCTCTCCGCCATATAGAAGAAGGGAGTACTCCCTTCTTTTAGCTTTTAATTTTAGAGGAGACCAAAATGTTATTGGAAACTAAGTCGATAGTTTCGACGTACAGACCTTTGGTCTGGCTGAGTATTGTTGGAATTGTTTGGCTTGTAATCCAACTGGATGCTTTCTCGGTATTTTTCGGAAGTATAATCGGAATCTTCTGGTTGGAATTTTATATCGTCAAGCGTATTCTTTTAAATTTGAAGGTTGAAAGATTCTTGGAAAAAGATCGTGTGTTCATAGATCAAGAGCTGAGAATTTCTTACACAATCGAAAGCGATTCTTTGAACTATCTCATCGTTGAGTTTAGACCTTCCTTCTATGGAAACACAGTCTTGTCAAAGTTCTCCACTAAAAAACTCAAGTTGGTGGGCGGCAAAAAAATAAAAGTTGATTTTGATGTATCTTTTGCTACGAGAGGATTGAAGGATGTCTCAGGTTGTGTTTTCTTTTATGTAGATCCATTGGGACTTTTTAAACATTGGGTGAAGTATGAGCGTAGAAAGGAGATTCTCGTTCTTCCGAATGTGATGGATATAGAAGAATTTCCAGCACGTTTGAGAGAACTTTTACCAGGGTCATTGAGCGATTTTAAATTGTTGGAAGATTCGACCCGAATAAGGGGAATGAGAGAGTACAATCTTGAACCTTTAAATAAGATTCATTGGAAAATGTCGGCAAAAATGGGGAAACTTTATATCAAAGAGTTTGATTATACAGCCAGAGCGAACATAAAGCTCTACGTTGATCTCAATTTATCGAAGGAAATTCACGCTAAAAATGTGTGGTCGCAAATAAGAAAGTTTTATCAAGAAGATGTGATAAGGCTTGCATGTGCTTTGGTGTACCATAGTCATTTGAAAGGTAACACTATTGATTTGACGATCATTGGAAATGAGATCCTAAGGATGAAGAATTCTACGGATTGGGTACGTAGTATAGAATTACTTGCATTGGCTCAAGGAAGTGATAATGGTCCGCAATTGAATGAAATCGTAAAAAAAGATTTGGAAAAATTAACCCCTTCCTCCACTCTTGTTAT
This sequence comes from Thermotogaceae bacterium, assembly GCA_011043375.1. Classification (GTDB taxonomy): domain Bacteria; phylum Thermotogota; class Thermotogae; order B21-G9; family HyVt-16; genus HyVt-16. The sequence goes on from DQYP01000030.1 coordinate 2,145, forward strand.
ATTTTCAATGTTTTTAACGCATTCGATATTGCCAACATTTGTCGAAGCAAAAGCAAAGTGTTCGAGGGTTTTGGTGATTCTCATGCCTTACGGTTTTAGGGATCCCAGGTATAAACCGACAAAAGATTATTCACTCTATCCAGAGGATATGGAAAAATTAAGAGAACGCGCTTTATTACTAGAAGATGAGCAGGTGATTGTTAGGATAATAAGGGCTAACCAGAGTTTCCAGGAGGTTCTGGGTGAAATTGAAAGATCATAGAAAATTACTATTTTTATTATTTCCTTCCCTTTTGTCTACGTATGTGTTTATAAATGTTTTGCCTTGGCCAAAGGCCTTGGTAATGATTCCAATTTCTTCGATGTTTTTCTTTTTGAATAGGGGCTCATCTATCCGTACAATCGTATTGTTACCATTTGAATTCATTGCCATCACCGTTGCTTCGTTGGCATTAAAAGTTGGTTTTAATGATATCCTTGTCTTTCTCTTCTTCAGTTGTGGCTTGATGTTTTTGTCGTCTTTAAATATTGCTATCTCACTGTCTGGACTAATGATCATGGGAATCTTTCTGACGATCCATGGTAATAAATGTTCCCCAATGCTGAATTTTTTGGTTTTTGCTGGTGTCATTGTTGGTTGGCTGATCTTGAAAGAGAGATTGAACAGACGTATCCTCTTGATGCTCATTTTCTCCGCTTTGCTGGTGTTATCGCTCTTTGGAAGTTTTCAATTTCGGTCGTTTGATACATTAATCAACGCTTTCAAAGATTTTCAACGAAATAATTCAGTACAATCTGAGCCCAATAAAAATCTGACTGAAAATCTCAAAAGCGTGAACGTTGGAGGAAGTACATTAAAATCGAATAATGATCATATCATCCAAACGAGTGGGCATCTCAGCTACATCGCTTTTAAAGGAAAATATATAGAGATTTTGATATCCCTGTTTTTGGTAATCGGAGGGTTTTTTTTAATTTTCATCGCAACGAAAGTGATTAAATCATCCAGTATAAGGTTAAAAAGTATTGTGTTCTCATTTCTATATTTGTTTGTTTTGGTCGGTTTTTTGATTCTAATATTTTCGTGGTTTGAAAATTACCGAGCCAACAATCCAATATTGGGTATCAATCCAATCACCTCGGTGAGAAGATTACCAATGATCCTTGAATTTTCTCCGGGCAACATTCTGTTACCTGAAAAACAAAAAGGTATAAATTCAGGTTTTGAAATGTTTTTTATAAGAACACTCGAAGTTTTCGGAACAGTTGGATTAACAGTAGTTGCTGTATATTTGCTTTTTTATTTTTTTAGATTCACCCGTGAGTTTAATATCAAAAATGAAGGTAACGAAAAGAAGTACATTCCCCAAGGCATCGAGATGTTGCCGCTTGACCAGATTCCTACTTTGAAATACACCAAAGATTATATATTAGCAGCATATTGGTGGCTGAGGAGGAAATACTTCGGTTCACTCGATTTTTTAACACCCTATGAATTGTTAGATAAAGTTAAAAAAGTAGATTACATAAACCAAAAAAATTTTAAATTCTTGACTGAAAGTTATGTATTGGTTCATTTTGGGAATAAAAAGTTATCGAAAATGAATTTTAAACGGTTCGACAAGAATCTAAGGGAGATAGTGGATGATTTAGAAAATCTTGACCAAATTGATAAGTTTTAAAAATAAAATTAAAATAAGTTTATGATACAATCTTGGAAATATTATAGAATATTATGAAATCCGAGGGGTGAGAAGCTTGTTTCCGCTAAAAGATACGATCCCGAGTTACAGGAAACCGTATGTCACCCTTTCCATTATAGTCATAAACATCGTGGTTTTTATTTATGAGTTGAATCTTCCCTCAGGTGAATTATTGGAGTTCTTTTATAGATTCGGTATTGTTCCAGCAAGATATACTTCAGCTGAATTCTCTATGTTAATGGGGCTTTCGAGATTCAATTTATTCCCATTTATTTCTGCAATGTTCATCCATGGAGGATGGTCACATATCATAAGCAATATGTGGGCACTGTGGCTTTTTGGTGACAATGTGGAAGATATATTGGGGCATTTTGGTTTTGCGGTTTTCTACGTTCTAAGTGGACTCGCTGCAAGTTTATTACATTTTTTGTTTAGTTGGAATTCGCAAGTACCAATGCTTGGCGCTTCTGGAGCAATAGCCGGTGTGATGGGAGCGTATTTCGTTCTTTTCCCTCATTCAAGAATAATAACTTTTATACCCCTTTTCTTCATACCATTTCTTGTCGAGATACCTGCTGTTATTTACCTGGGTATATGGTTTATAACGCAGTTTTTCAATGGAACGATTTCCACCCTTATGAGAGGGAATTTTGGTGGGGTCGCTTGGTGGGCTCATATAGGTGGATTTTTATTTGGGATGAATATGTGGAAGCGTTTTTTGAGGGATAATCGCAGAAGGTACATTCATTTTGGATGACCATGGTGAACATGACTGTTCTACAGCTAAAGAGGACCACGGATATCGAATTTATAGGAGGTGTGTGTTGAAATGGATGAAAAAATCGTAAAGGTTGAAAAACCAACATCTGAGGATTTGAAAAAATTGAATCTCGATGAATGGGGAATCTGGGAGAAGGAAATCAGCAAGTTCGATTGGTATTATGATACAAATGAAACTTGTTACTTTTTGGAAGGAAAGGTTGTAGTTACAACGGAGGATGGACAAAAATATGAAGTTGGAAAAGGTGATTTAGTAACTTTTCCGAAAGGTTTAAAATGCGTTTGGGAAGTAATCGAACCTGTGAAAAAACGGTACAAATTCTTCTAAGGAGTTGATCCGAGTGGATTTTTTGGGAAAAAATGGGGAATATCCGAGGAGTTACATAATAAATGGTTCTTCAACCTATAGGAATCCATTTCAAATAGTGGACTCTGAAAATTTTGTCGTGCTGTTGAAAGAAATATTGGAAATGCTTGATGAAAAAAACGATGAATCTTTGAGCCTTTTCAGGGAGTACTTTCTCATCAATGAGAAGTCAGAAAGGATCAATGAAAAATACGATGTCAAGAGGATAGTAGATCTTATCTTGATACTCAGTTTCAAAACTCCGGAATATATTTATGAAAACTATGGTATAGATATGATGAAACATAGAAAATCTTTTTTGAATTTCATAGAGATACTCTACAATCATTGGAGGAATAAGCATAGATTCATAATAAAAAGTGAGAGATATATCTCCGATACGAGTCAAAAACTTGCCGCTTCGTATTCTTTAATAAGATCCAACAACGAGTTTAAGGAACTGATAAGGGATCTGTACCGCCAAGTGGCATTCAACGTCTCCGGTGAAAATCCAAAAGTTCTTAGACAACTTCCAAGTGGGGCACAGGTTGCTTTTTTGATTGATAAAATGAGAATTCCAAAGAATCAGAGATTCAAGAATCAGTGGTTGTACGAACCGAGGATGGTTTGGAATGTTATCTTTGAACCTCCAGCAATTTTCTATACGTTATCAAACAAAAGACAAGGTGTTTTTCCATTCAAGAGGAGGAACATATTATCCGAACTCAAGCTTCCAAAATTGCATTGGGTTTGTTTCCCAATATACGTTGGAAGAATGCTATTCTATGTGTACGTACATGTGGAATTTTTGGCTATGGGTGCAGGGGTAGCAAATCTGTTTGAGATCGCGGATTTAAAGGAAATCATTAATAGGAAACCTGATGGAATAGTGGTTTTTGGACTATCAGAGAAGATGGTATCCGAAGATGAGAAAAGGGGAGTTGTTTATTTAGATACAGAGGAAGATGTAATAGTTGGTGTGGTGCCGTTTTCGCCCGCTAACGATTATTTCGGGTACATGAAGAAGAATATACTCACTGTTCATAATCTCAGAGTTATAGAACGAGGGAATCTTCCCGTTCATGGGGCCCTGGCAAAAGTAAGATTGATCAATGGAAAAAGTGCGTACATTTTGCTTATTGGCGATAGTGGTGCTGGAAAGTCAGAAACGCTTGAGGCCTTGAATAGGTACGAAGAAGTAGCGAATGTGGATATCATCTTTGATGATATGGGATCACTTGAGATTCAGGATGGTAAAATTGTCGCATTTGGCACTGAAGTTGGAGCATTTGTTAGATTAGATGACCTTCCACCTGGATATGCTTATTCCACAATCGATAGAAGTGTTTTCATGAATCCTGATAGTGTGAATGCAAGAGTGATAGTTCCATTCAATAATTTCGATGAAATAGTTAAGCCTTCAAAGATCGATTATGTGTTTTACGCAAACAACTATTCAAAAGTTGAGGATAATGAGGATGAAATAAGATTTTTCGAAAACGTGAATGAAGCTCTCGAGGTTTTTTCAAAAGGTGCAAGAATGGCAAAGGGTACTACACACGAGCGTGGTATAACAACATCTTACTTTGCTAATCCCTTTGGAGCTATTCAAATGAAAGAAAAACATCATGAAACAGCGATTAAATTCTTTGAACAAATGTTCAGAACAGGAATGAAAATAGGAGAGCTCAAGACTCAACTTGGTATACCTGGCTATGAACATGAAGGCCCTCTTAAAGCGGCAAGAAGATTAATAAAGTTGATCAACGATGGAAAATGAGTTGCGATGAAAACGATCATAAAGCTTTTCGATATTAGGAGTGGGCGAAATGCTCACTCCGAGTAATGGAATGAGCTGTAATCTCCTATCACAAATCTTAGAACACGCGGCCGAATATCTGATCTTACCAATTTGGCGTTACTACCTATTATGCTGTTATCTATACGTTTTTCAATATTTATTATTGTCGTGTTATCCATAACTATGGAGTTTTCTATTTCACTCGCTTGAATGAAAACGTTGTTGCCTATCGATGTGTATGGACCTATGTATGAATCTTTTATCACTGTGTTCTTTCCTATTATCACCGGTCCACGTATTTGTGAATTAACTATTTCGCTGTTTTCCCCTACTTCAACAATTCCATATATATTTTTCATATCGTCAACATTTCCCAGTATCTTTCTACTCGCCATTTTTTCAAGAATTTGCCTATTTGCTTCTGAAAGGTCCTCTGGCCTTCCCATGTCTTTCCACCAACCATAGATTACATGCGATCTGACTTTTTTTTCGTTCTCTATCAAGTATTCGATAGCATCTGTTATTTCGTACTCTCCTCGCCAAGAAGGTTTTATATTATCTATGGCTTCAAATATTTCTTTTTTGAAAAAGTAAACACCTATGATTGCAAAATTCGAAGGAGGATTCTTAGGCTTTTCGACAACTTTCACGATGTTTCCCTGTTCATTTAAAACTGCTATACCAAACTGCGAGGGATTTGGAACCGGTGTCAGCAGTATAGAAGCTGAGCAATCATCTTTCAAAAACTTTTGGGTATATTTTTTCAAATTTTCGAATATTAGATTATCACCCAGATATAGCATGAAAGGGTCATCTTTTAAATAGTTCCTTGAAATCCCAACTGCGTGTGCGAGTCCTTTGGGCTCTTCTTGAAGTATGTAGGTAATCTTGACTTCGTATTCACTACCATCCCCCAGTTTATCTTCAAAAGACATTTTGTTCTCAGTGTTGACAACTATGCCTATTTCTTTTATTCCGGCATTCCTTATGTTTTCTATTGAATACAATATAACAGGTTTGTTGGCAACGGGTATCAGCTGTTTGGCATTTGAAAATGTTAGTGGTCTCAGCCTCGTACCCTTTCCAGCACAAAGAATCAATGCTTTCATTCTGTCACCCCTTTTATATCCGCTAATCTGTCCATCGCCATCTTAAAATATACACTGTTTTTAAACGATTTATTTTCAATGAGTTTTGAAAACCAAGAACGTGCTTTATCCACTTTACCGAGTCTCAAATACAATTCTCCGATTAAGTATATGACTCTATCTTCGTTTTTTTGATTACCTTTTTCGTAAACTTCCTCTAAGGATATCAACGCCTTGGAAAGTGCGATCAACTCGTTCTCTTTATTACCCTTATCTCTGTAAAACCAGGCTAATCTGAGATATATCTCAGCGAGTTTGTTTTTCATGTCCGCAATTGTATAAGTTATAATGGCTAAACTATGAATTTTTATCGCATCGTCTATATCCCTGTTTTCCGAAAGATTTATCTTGAATCTTTTTTTTGCTATTGTCAAAATTCTTTTCAATTTCAAAATTTTATCAGGATTTAAGTTAAGAAGAAGTTTATCAAAATCATCTTCAAAAGCTGTATAATAACAGTTACTACAGGTTATCAATGAATAAAACAACGGATTAACACCCGAAAAATTTGGTTTCAAATCGGTCTCACGTGATTCTATTCTCACAGCATCGCTGAAAATACTCACATGTTTGAACTCAGTTGTACAAAGAGGACATTTTATGCGTTTTGACCAAAATTCTTTCATCATCAAGCCTCTTCAAACAATGATTTTACAAAGTCTTCTGCTGAAAAAACTTCAAAATCATCTATGTTTTCACCAAGCCCAACGAATTTTATCGGTATCCCAAGTTTTTCTCTTATTGTAATTGCAATTCCACCTTTGGCAGTTCCATCCAACTTAGTTATCACCAGTCCAGTTATATTAACTGCTTCTTTGAATTTTTGAGCTTGAACAAGTCCATTTTGTCCTGTGGTGGCATCCACGATTAACAGTACTTCATGTGGAGAATCCGGAACGATTTTTTTGGTTACCCTATGAATCTTATTGAGCTCATTCATCAAATTGTACTTCGTGTGCAATCTCCCTGCTGTATCTATTATTACAACATCTTTCCCGGTAGCTTTTGCATGGTTAACTGCATCGTATGCAACCGCAGCTGGATCAGAACCCATTTGATGTGCAATAAAATCTGTTCCAGCTTTTTGAGCCCAAATTTTGAGTTGATCAATGGCTGCAGCCCGGAAGGTATCTGCCGCAGCGAGTACAACGTTCTTTCGATATTCATTCTTTAAATAATAAGCCAGTTTACCTATCGTGGTTGTTTTACCCGTTCCATTTACCCCAACAACACTTATAACCGTTGGTGGAGCATCTGCGAAATGTAAAGAGGTATCTCCTGAGAGTATCTCAATTAATAGTTTTTCGAGTTCAACTAAGGGATCACCTTTAGCTTCTAATAATTTTTCTATGAGCATTTCAGTTGTTTCAATCGAAACATCAGCCAAGACCAACAATTCTTCAATTTCTTCTATATCCTCTCTTGAGAGCTTTCCACCACGCAGAATAGAAAAAATCCTCTTGAAAAAGGAATTTCGTGTCTTCGTCAAACCTTTCTTGAATTTTTTACCAAATAATCCCAAGTTTCTTCACCTCAGTTGTGTAATAGATTGTATATGTACTTTTTGGAGATCTTTCTCATATTTTGATATATTTCCTCAGATTCTATATTTTTGATTTGCCCGTTTTCCATGACGATCTTTCCACCTATAAGAACTGTATCCACATTATGCCTTTGTAATATTTCGAATATTATGGCTCTGTGAATCCATTCTTCATCGAGTTCAAGAGAAGTACTTGGTTTTAAGAATACCATATCAGCTTTGTAAGCGGGTTTTATCTTTCCAATATTTGCATTGAACACATCACTTGCAAATTCATAGTTGTTCTTGAAAAAGATCTTTATCAACTCATAAACGGCGGCAACGTTGTCGGTTTTTCTGATATGTCTTTGAAAAATATATGTGTCTTTTGCTTCCGCAGTGATATCAAAACCAAGTTGGCCTGTACCACCCCCAACTTTTATGCCTCTACCAAGTAATTCAACGATATTCCTTGGATCCAAACCATATATGAATTGCGTTCGTGGTGTAGATACCACATTCACATTGAGAGAAGCTATCGAATCGATTTCGACACTTTCTATTAGTCCACTGTAAATAACACTACTTGTTTCTTTGAGGATTTTGTGTGTCCGCAACAATTCGAACAGATCTATTCCAAACTTTTCTAATATTGCTTTTCTCTCTGCTATCGGATCATCAAGAATTACCCTGTTGGGAATTCTGTCAATCATCCGACTGTCCAATAACTCAAGCATCTCATTGCTGAAAAGACTTATGGCGGATATGGGCAGATTCACTTTGAAGTGATCATTGTCTTTGTACTTCTCAAATTTTTCAATTATCTGTTTAATATTTGTTTCCAAACTCTTTATGTTTATCTCACCGAGTTCACGTCCCATAGAAACCCTGAGACCTAAAAGTTCCACACCGCTCCTAAAAATTTCTAAAGGATCCTCAATAGATGAATCTGCCAGAAATGTTCCCATAATTGTGGTTATACCATACTTTATGGACTCAAAAGCGGCGTATTGAGAAATAATATAAAGGGTTTCTTCATCTGTTAATTGTTCAAGCGTTTTTTTCATACCTCTATTATATTCGAATATGGATGAGTTTTTGTTGTAGAAAATGGGTGCATTTATCGATGCAAGATTGACTTCAAGGTGGGCATTGACGAATCCAGGTACAACCAACATTCCTCGACCATCGTATATTTCCTCGTTGGGATAACTTTTCTTTAATATATCGGCACTTCCAACATCGATGATCTCATCACCAATTATCAATATGGCTCCGTCTTTTATCATAAGTTCTAATTCATCATTGGTAAATATATTAACATTCGTTACGAGCACAGATATCACCTCATTTTTTCTTTCAATACCCTATAAACGAAGTGTGAAAGTTCAAAAGGTACTTTCCATTTTTTTAGTGGATCTTGAAATATTCTATACAACCATTCCAACTTCATTTTTATTATGAACTTCGGCGCACGTTTTTTCACACCACTTATCACATCGAAGGATCCTCCTACCCCCATTGCGATCTTAACTCCAAGAGAATTCCAATGTTCCATTATGAAAATCTCTTGTTTTGGTACTCCCATTCCAACGAAAAGTATATCTGCCTTTGATTTATTTATAAGTTTAACTACATTTTTTTCTTCCTCTTTTGTGAAGAAGCCATGATGCGTTCCTGCAATTTTAACACCGTATTTCTTATTCAATCTTTTCCCTGCTAAGTCAGCAACTTTTTGTTTTCCTCCCAGTAGGAAGATCGTTTTATTCA
>DQYP01000161.1 GCA_011043375.1 Thermotogaceae bacterium
AATCCCAACCTCCTAACGACTTCTTCATAGGTTGTCAATAAATCGGCCTTGTCCTCCCTGTAAACATCTTTGTCGAGAGATTCCAAAGTTTCGCTATCCCAAAATCTACAGGTATCGGGTGTTATTTCGTCTATCAACAGTATTTCCCCATCAGCTTTTTTTCCAAATTCAAGTTTAAAATCGGCAAGAATCAAATTTGCTTTCGATAGCTCACCAGAAAGTATCTCGTTCACTTTTAGAGCCGTTTCTTTTATATACTTTAAATCTTCTTCTGTGACAAGGTTCAAAAGCAAGATTGAATCCTCACAAATCAGAGGATCATGAAGTTCATCACTCTTTATCATGAATTCAACCAAAGGTTTGGAAAGTTTTTTACCCCTTTCAACTCCGTACCTTCTACAGAAGCTACCGGCTGTATAGTTTCTTACCACAACCTCCAAGGGTAATACCGTGGTTTTCCAAGCCTCGAAGTTTCTATCATCGATGCTTTTGATGTAATGCGTTTTAATACCATTATTTTCAAGGATTTCAAAGAAATGATCAGATACTTTTTTGTTCAAGAATCCCTTTCCTTTGTATTGATCTTTTTTGAGGCCATCGAATGCTGTAACATCGTCTTTGAATTCAATTAAAACTCTCTCATCATCGATTTCCCAAACTTTCTTTGCCTTTCCTTCGTAGAGTAATTTCAAAAACTTCACCTCCTAAAAGAAAATCCCACCCAAGAAGCAGGGCGGGAATGAATATTTTTATTCACTACCTTAACCCCGCTTCTTGTAGTCAAACGGTTTACGGCCGTTTGGTAGAAACTCCCGAGCCATATTCTCGGGATTATACAAGAAGCTGGTTTTTCAGTATTATAATTTTGCATTTTTCAAACTGATTATATCAAAGCAAGGTTTCAATTTGATTAACCAGTGGATAATCAGGTAACTTTTGTATTTGTTATTATAATCATGCGATATTTTCAGGTTACCCCCTCCAATTTGCAGCATACTTTTTCCTTTGAATTGGATTTTTTCAACGGTTTTGCAGGAATGCCCGCAACCTTTGAGTTTTCGGGAACATCGTCAAGTACAACACTGTTTGCTCCTATTTGAACGTTGTCGCCTATTTTTATTGGTCCAAGGATTTTTGCACCTGCACCGATCAAAACATTCTCACCAATATCTGGATGTCTTTTACCATCGACGATCCTACGTATTCCCAGTGTGACACCATGATATATTATGGTTCCTTTTCCAATGGATGCTGTGGAACCTATCACTACACCAAAACCGTGGTCTATCAATACTCCAGGCTCGATTTTGGCAGCAGGATGAATATCCATGTGAAATAACGTCTTTGACAAATAATGTAAAATTTTCGCACTCAATTTATGTCCACTATACCAAAGAGCGTTGTAAATTCTATACAGTATCAATCCATGAAACGATGTCGAGAATAATATAATATCCCATTTTGACTCAGCAGACGGATCATTTTCGAGGGCAATTTTAAGGTCTTCCTTGATACTCTTGAAAATGCTTCTGAAGCTGTAATGGGAGGGATCAGGAAACTTCAAGCACGTGAGGACCTGTAAGGAGAGATTCCTTATCTTTCTTGTAATTTTTAGGTGCTCAAGCACCCCAGTTTCATATTCATCAACTCCTTTTCAATAGTGTTTATAGGAAGTATACACTTTCCCATTGTTCAAAGCAATTAAATAATTCTTAATTTATCTTGAATCCTCTTTTAATTACTAAATCACCCTTTTCAACGTTCAGATACTTTGCAATCACATCGCATTTTGCTCTCAGAAGGAAGAAGACTCTCTTATCTGCAATATCTTCTATACCTTCAAAATTTCCTTGGCCTTTCGAAATTATTATATCTGCTTCTTCCCATTCATTCTCCAATTGTTCTGACATCAGTTCTGGTACTAACCCAGGGAGTTTTGCGTTTGTGGTGATCAAGCTTGCTAAATCGTCCAGATGGATTTGTCTGGCTTCATTCAGTGTTACGTCGTTTATTATTGGTCCATCTCTAACCACGGATATCACTTCAATGTGAGAGAAGAAAAGTTTTATAATTTCTATTAATAATTTATCCATGACGACTTCACCACAGTTATCATGTATGAAAAGAAGCTTTTTGGAATCATTTAACATGTCTAAAAACTCTTTAGAGTCGTCTATACCGAATTTTCCTTCTTTAATGACTTGAATGATTTTGGATTCAATTCCAGATGGATCAAATTCCGGAACACCAAAATCTATCATATTACCAGCTATGGAAGCCTTTATGGCTAACACAATAGGTGATGCAGAATCTAAAATGTAATTTTTTAAATCATCATAGATATTGAGCATCAAGTCATTCGAATATTCCTTTTCTTCTTTATATGGATCTGATATACCTGTTATTTCTGATAAGAGAGGGTAAAAATGTTCAGCAAGTTGTGCTGGTGTAAGGCCATAAGGAATGTCTTTTACACTATTTGTCACTTTTAAAAGAGAATTCCAGATTTTTTCGTCGTCATTCCCAAATTTGCTTTTTCTAAGAACTCTTATTGCTTGATCGAATATGCAAGCAAAGCACTCAGGATATGCTTTCATTGCTCATCCTCCTTTTATTCAATATCTTTGCTGTGATAGCTTTTTTAATCGCCAGTATTAAGGTATTCAATCCTTCTTCTTTTAAAGGATTCGCAACTGGTAGATCAGTTTCTCTTTGTAATCTCTCAACTCCTTCATCACTCAAACAAGCCAAAGCTATCACAGTGGTTTTTCCGAGTTTTTCGATTATTTCAAGCTCTTTTTTCCAGTCATTCATGCTGAACTGTTCGAATGCACTCATTTCTTTTCTGAAAGGATCATGGACCAATATGACAGCATCTGGCATGCTTCCATACAGTAATCCCAATGTAACTTGACCGTATGCAGGGTGAAGTATAGCAGCTTGACCTTCGACGAAAATGATTTCCTTTCCAAGTTTTTCAACATTTTTTATCATTTGCTCCATGACTCCCGGCACAAAATCGGATGGAACTCCATCCAGGGCAATGCCCTCATCTGCACCGATCATGATCCCGGTTTGACCTGTAGCAACGAATCCTGACTTCCAGTTTAGTTGCAAGGTTTTTAACCACAATTGAGCAGCCGTTGTCCTTTTTCCTATTACACAATCGGTACCAAGCACATCTATCACGTAAGAATTTCTGTTTAAAATCGATCCATCGAAGATTTTTAAATTTTTTGGTGGTTTTCTTACATCCACGATTTTCACGCCATTTTCAGCTGCCAAGGATGAAAATTCAGGATCTTCTGAAAGTCTGTAATGAAGTCCACAAATTATATCCATTTTGGAATTTATAGCTTTCTTTATGTGTTTTCTAACCTCATCGGGCAATACTCCCCCAACACTTGCCACAGCTACAATGGCAACCTCAGCACCGAGATTTTTCGCCGTTTCTATGTTCGACACTATAGGAATGGAAGATCTCAAATCTGGGAGAACTTTCCTTATGTCTTCTCCTTCGTGACATTCATCCAAGATACATACTGGTTTCAGAACCCTACTGTGTCGGAGAATACCATAGGCTGTTTTTCCGTGGCTGATACCTATTTGGCCTGTTGCGATAACAACGGCAGGTGTTCCAACACGAAAAAAGTTTTCAAGCCTCAATTATAGCACCCCCAAGGAGTTTGCTCAAAAACTCAATGAGTTTTGAATGTTTTACATATAAAAAAGCTTTAAAACCTAATCTCTCTGCAGTTTCTATGTTTTTCATACTATCGTCTATGAACACAGTATCACTTGGATTTATTCCATATCTTTTGATTAAAACTCGGTAAATTCGTTCTTCAGGCTTCACGGTTTTTTCTTTGTAGGAAATCACCATCCCATTGAATAATCCGAAAAAGGAGTATTTCTCGGATACGTTTTTAAAAGCTTCCTCATGGAAGTTGGAAAGAATGTACAACTTGTGTCCCATATTCTTTAAAGGTTTTAATAGTCTTATATTCTCGTATTTCGGTGTTAACATCTCATCCCAATTTTTCATGATCAGCTCTATATATTGTGAATATTCAGGATTTTTCTTCCCCCAGATCCTTACAGCTTCACTTTCATCAAGAGTTCCTTTGTCTAACTCGATCCATTCCGGACTGTCGAAAATAATGTTTTTCAATATTTCTGCCTTATCTGAGCCTACGATCTTCTGTACGTATCTTTTGGGATCGTAATTTACCAAAACACCTCCAAGATCAAAGACAAAATTCAAAAAAATCGACCTCCGTTTGCAACTTTAATCACAGCCTCTGCTACTTTATCTGCGATTTTTGGTTCAAAGGCTTTTGGAAGTATGTTGTCAACGGATAATTTTTTTTCGGGCACCATTTTAGCTATTGCATATGCCGCGGCGATTTTCATCTCATCCGTTATCTGTTTTCTACATTTTAAAGCCCCTTTGAATATTCCTGGAAAGGCCAATACGTTGTTAACTTGATTTGGAAAATCGGATCTACCAGTTCCTACAATTTTAGCTCCAGCTCTTTTTGCTTCGTCAGGCATTATCTCTGGTATCGGATTCGCCATTGCAAAAACTATAGGTTCGTCATTCATTGACTCTATCATCTCACGTGTAACTACATTTCCAGCAGATACCCCCACAAAAACATCTGCACCAATAATGGCTTTTTCTAAGCTTCCCCTCAGTCCCTCTGGATTGGTTTTCAATGCCAATTCAGCTTGGGCGAAATTCAGCCAGTCTTCATCTTTGTGTAAGATTCCTTTCTTATCACAGAGTACTATATTCTTAATGCCGAATTTCAGAAGAAGCTTAGCAATCGCGATTCCAGCAGCACCTGCACCGTTTATAACAACTTTCAGATTCTTTATATCCTTCCCAACGATTTTAAGGGCATTTATCAATCCTGCAAGCACAACTATGGCTGTTCCATGCTGATCATCGTGAAAAACTGGTATATCTAACTCTTTTTTGAGTCTTTCTTCTATCAGAAAACATTTTGGGGCGGCTATATCTTCTAAATTTATTCCAGCGAAAGCGGGTGATATGAGTTTAACTGTCTCTATTATTTTTTCTGGATCTTCCGTATCTAGACATATGGGAAATGCATTTATATCTGCAAATTCTTTGAATAAAACGGCCTTGCCTTCCATAACAGGTAACGCGGCTTTTGAACCAATATTTCCAAGTCCGAGAACAGCGCTTCCATCTGTTATAATAGCAACCGTGTTAGATTTTATGGTGTAATCATAGATTTTTTCTATGTTTTTGCTTATTTCTTTACAGGGCTCTGCTACACCCGGAGTGTAAGCTATAGCGAGATCCTCAGAAGTGTTTATTCTTACTTTTGACACAATTTCTATCTTTCCATGCCATTTTTTATGCTTTCTGAGTGACTCATCTCTCAGACTCACTTAGTATTTCTCCTTTCAAGATCAATAAGAAACTTTTTCCATCCGATTCCTCCACCGAAGCCACCCAAACCACTTTTTGATACAACCCTATGACATGGGATAATTATTGGAAGGTAATTACTTGCAACCACATTTCCAACAGCCCTGGCTGCATTGGAATTCCCTACTCTTTCGGCAAGTTCCTTGTAGGTTATTGTAGTACCGTAAGGTACTTTCATGAGTTCTTTTAAAACCTTTATTTGAAAATCGGTACCTTTCAACTCAAATTCTATGTTGAATTCTTTGCGTTTGCCTTTCAAATACTCACAGAGCTGTTTCACGATTTCAATCTCACGGTTTTCGCATATCAACTTTTCCGATTTTTGATGACCAAGCTCAATTTTGAAAACCTTTTTACCACTTTCATCAGATTCTATTGAAATGTCTCCAGCTGGTGTGTATATCTTTGTGGTGTATCTTTTCATTCTCTCATCGAACCTCTTTTCTGTGCAAATATCATGTTTTCTGTTAGGATCTCTGGAATTGTATCCAAATTTTCAACAGTGATCACTTCTGTGCCTATAGGAACGAATTCAAAGAGCTTCTCCACATCCTCGTTTCTGAGTCTTATGCATCCATGAGAAATTCTCCTACCTATTTCCCAAGGTTTGGTTGTCCCATGGATCCCATACTGTGGATCGGATAAGCCTATCCATCTCGTTCCAAGACCATTTACCAGAGATCCTGGCGGTATTATCTCACCGTTCCAATACAGAGCAGGGTTTTTTCTCTTTTCCATCACCGTGTACACACCGGGAGGGGTTGCATCTGCCCTTCCAACGGCTACTGGTAATTTTTTCAGTAGATGGTCTTTGTAGTATATGTACATTTTTGAGTGAAAAAGGTCCACTAATATTTTGATCTTTGAAGGTTCAAAGATCAAGTTGCCTATTTTTATTGTTTGACCTGCCAACAGTTTTCGAGGATCATTTATGTTGTTTATCATCATTATGCTTTTAGGGGAAATTTTGTATTTTTGGGCTATGTAGGAGATCGTATCTCCTTTGTTAACTTTATATTCATCTATTATGACCTTGTCAACAATCTTAGGATTTATATCATCCAATGGTATTAAAATTCCTGCAAAATAAAACATTCTTTTTTCTAGTCTGATAAAGTTACCCGGATCATTGATATCTCTGAGTTCAAGCTTTAAGATATAATTCTCTTCCTTCAGATCCTTCGGAATTGATGCAATGATTTCATTACCATATGTTTTAAATTCAAGATCAATGGTAAAGGAATTTGTAAGTGAAAGCTTGGTGATCTCGAAATAAATTGGTTTAGTTACTTTTATTTTCAAAAAAGGACCGTCATCGCTAAAAAAGGTATCAGCTTTCATCTCAACCTTAAGATGTTTATAGAAAGGACTTTGGACTTTGAATTTTTTGGTGTGAAAGTTTCCTTCTTCGTCCCAAAAGATCACTCTCAGATTGAGGTGAGGATAAGAATCCAAATCTTTGAAATTCGCAGGTAATTTCACTGAATAGATCCAAATGTTATTGCTTGATTTAACAAATTCGACGGGCAAGTTCAAAAAGCCGACACGTAAGCTGATAATAGAAGGCGTTTTAAGAGTTATTTCAGGTTCGAACTCTATCCTGAGTTGGTCTTTGAAACCAAATACATATATCCTTGGTTCAGGTAAGTTGCTTTTTGGCATTGAATACATCAATGAGCTTATCACAAATAACATAAGCAATGTATTCTTTACTAGATCTTTCAATTTCTTCAACCTTCCCATCGGGATGAATCAGTTTTACCTCATTGTAGTCGCTTGAAAAACCTATACCCTTTCTGCTTATATCGTTTGCAACTATGAGATCGAGTTTTTTCTCACTGAGTTTTCTTTTAGCGTTCTTCAATAATTCCTCACTCTCAGCAGCGAATCCCACAATTATCTGATTTTCTTTGAACTTTGAGACTTCCTTGAGTATATCTGGATTTCGTACCAATTCTATATTCAATCCTTCAAGACTTTCTTTTTTTATTTTTTGTTTTTTTCTCCCTTTGGGTCTGAAATCAGCGACTGCAGCAGTCATAACCAAAAGATTAGTTTTTCTAAACCTTTTGAGTGTCTCTTCATACATCTGTTGGGCACTCTCAACAGGCACAAATTCTTGTAATTGTTCCGGTGGCAATAAATGAGTTGGACCACTTATAAGTGTGACTTTGAATCCTCTCTTTATGAGCTCTTTAGCTATTGCATAGCCCATTTTACCACTGGAAGGATTTGAGATATATCTTACGGGATCTATCCACTCTACAGTGGGCCCGGCTGTTACTAAAGCTGAAAGGCCTTCGATCTTCTTTCGCCCTATAAAAGAATCTTTTATCGTTTCTATTATCTTCTCGTTTTCTGGATATCGCCCTTTTCCGATATCTCCGCAAGCGAGTCTTCCCACCTCTGGTTCTACGATTAACCATCCAAGCTTTTTAAGCTTTTGAATGTTTTCTAAAGTGATTGGGTTTTCATACATCCTCACGTTCATTGTTGGAACAAGTATTTTCCATTTATTAAATGCTAAAGTGGTCATAGTCAAAAGGTTGTCTGCGAAACCATTGGCGATCTTGGCCATGGTGTTTGCGGTTGCTGGCGCAATTACAATAATATCTGCCCATCTTGAAAGCGTTGTATGAGGTATCTCGATCTTGAAATCAAAAGGATCGGTGAATACCTCACAGTTTCCAACAGATGCGAAAGTTATTTTACTCACAAACTTCTGTGAATCTGGTGTCATTATGATCTTCAAATCTGCTTTTTCTTTCACCAACGAACTTACAAGCCCTAAGGATTTGTATATGGCAATTCCACCGGTTACACCTATTAAAATTTTTTTTCCTTTCAAAATATCTTTGAAACTTTTCCAAGATAACATTTGATTCATTTAACTTCCGCTTTTAATATTTTTAGGACATCTTCGTTCTTTATCTTTATTTTTCTGAGTTCCAATTCCTTGAATGCGATTGTAACCAAATTTGGAGTTTTCAAGTTAACAAGGGGCTTAGCAAATTCTTTTAGGGCTTCTGCTCTTCGAGCCGCAGCGACTGGGATGGCATACTTGTAGGGAATTTTTTTAAGCAATTCATCATAATTGAAGACCACTCCACTTTTTCTTCTCATGACAAAAAGACACCTCCATTTAGTTTTATCCTTTCTATCCGTAATCGCTCTGCCTCTATTATGGATTTTATCTTTCCCACAGTGGATTCAATCGAATCATTTATTACAATATAATCGAACATCGATATCTTCGATAATTCCCATTTGGCATCTTCAATTCGTTTGACAAGATCTTCTTCACTCTCCGTTTTTCTCTTCAGAAGCCTTTCCTTGAGAGTGTCGAAGCTTGGCGGAGCCAAAAATATAAAGACAGCATTACTGTATTTCTGCATTATACTCAAGGCACCCTGAACATCTATATCTAAAACTATATCGTATCCTTTTGACAATTCCATTTCTATGAACTTTTTTGAGGTCCCATAGTAGTATCCGTGAACCAATGCCCATTCCACAAATTCATCCTTTTCTATCAGATCTTTAAATTGTTCCTCGGTCACGAAAAAGTAGTCAGCACCTTCTCGCTCATTTGGCCTTTTTGGACGAGTGGTGTAGGAAACCGAAAAAGTCAAGTTATCCACGTTTCTCAATATTTCCTTTAATATCGTCGTTTTTCCTGCCCCCGAGGGCCCACTTATTACATAGAATATCCCCATATTTTCACCAACATTATTTTTTCTCGATTATAACCTCAGGATTCGAATTGTTTTTTAGAACTTTGTTGAAATCTTGAAAAGATTGTTTGAACCTCGCAGAGATTGTCTCTGGTTGAATCGCGCTGAGAATTATATGATTGCTGTCGGTTATTATTATCGCCCTTGTTTTTCTCCCATACGTTGCATCGATCAGTTTTCCTTCATCTTTCGCTTGATCTTTCAATCTTTTCATAGGGGCTGATTCAGGATTCACGATTGCTACCACTCTATCACCAACAATCATGTTGCCGAAACCGATATTTATCAATCCGTACATTCAAAATGCACCCCCGTTTTTATTCTATGTTTTGAACCTGTTCCCGTATTTTGTTTATTAAATTTTTGCCTTCAACGACGAAAACGGAAATCTGTGAGAGCTTCGACTTTGAACCAATGGTATTGAGTTCCCGCAATATCTCTTGTGATAAAAAATCCAACATATTTCCTATTGCTCCCCCATTATCCAAGAGGTCCCTGAATTTGCCTATGTGGATCTTCAATCTCGTTATTTCCTCTGAAATATCGGCCTTTTCGACGAGCAGAGCTATCTCTTGTTCCAACCTGTCTTGGTCAACTTTTTCTAAGATACCTGACTCTTTTAAATTATTCTTTAGCTTTTCTCTATAATAGTCTTTCTGAGTATTAGACAGACTTTCTATGAAGGAAATTGTGTTTTCAAGCTCCATAAGGTATTTCAATAGATCGTCTTTCAATTTTGTTCCTTCTTCTATTCTTACTCTGTCCAATCTGTCTATAGCTTTGTTGAGAAGATTTTGGAGATGTTCTTTTATTTTGCTTAAGAATTCCTCAGTTATATTGAATGTGAATATGTCAGTTCCCAAGCTTAGAAGGTCTTGTATGGTTATTTTTTGATCATAATTTGCGATTTCTGCGAGTTCTTCGAGGATCTCCAAGTAATTTTGAACCATTCCACGATCGAGTTTCAGAAGTTCGAAATTTTTGGGAATCTTTATATTCAATTTTACTTGAATTTTTCCTCGGTTTATTCGGTTTTTCAATATATTCGAAATGTAAACTTCCAAAATTGATATGTATCTGGGAATCGATACATTTATCTGCAAGTAACGAGAATTCAGCGATTTGATCTCTACACTGTATTCGAAATCATCAATGTTTTCATTTAGAATTGAATAACCAGTCATGCTGCGAACAAACACTAGCAATCACCTCTTTTCAGGAGCTATTATAACATAATCGGTTATAATCAGCGAAACTGATTGATAATTGAAGATAATTGTGTTTTTTTAAAAGCGAAGACAGATTAGATTTCTCTCACCGTTCCGTTAAGAATCCTTCGGTTTTTATGTATGTTCACAAGTGATAAAATCTTCAAAACCAAGATTGACATATATTTAGGAAGTGATACACTTATCTGTAAGTGATGCAAATTTAATGGTTTTAGATGAT
>DQYP01000303.1 GCA_011043375.1 Thermotogaceae bacterium
CACCATACCTCTAAAGATTAATTCTTCTGTTATCGGTCCGATAAGTACCGCTATTACTGTAAACAAAACTTTTTGAGAAAAATCGAGGTTCTTTATGTTAAATCCAACGTAATTTTTATCATGAACCGGAAAAATTAACCCGATCAACATCATGAGTACGAATAATATTGGAAACACCTTTAAAGACCATAAAAAATCTCTGAGAAAACCGTCTTTTTTAAACCATGCTGTCAATACTTTTCTATACTTTGCAATTATTGTGACTATTATTAGGGAGTACAAGTACCATATAAATGAGACTGTACTTATATGTTCAAAGTTTATAACCTCTGTTTTGGATGGTAACAAAACCAAAATCCCATGAAAATTATTTCGAAGACAATGAAAATCAAAATATCCTTTAATCTTATTCTATTCAAAAGATTCCCTCCATCTTGATTATAACATCAAAAACCTCAATTAAAATTAGATTTTTTCAGCTCTAATATTCTATCCCTTAATTTTGCCGCATCCTCATACCTCAATTCACTTGCTGCCTTGTACATTTCCTCTTCAAGAAGTGAAATATAATCATCTATTTCCAAATTTTCACCCATTTTCAAAACCATTTCAACTTCCTCTGAAAATTCCTCATATTTTGTTGATTCTTCAACCCTGAACTGTGCAAACATATCCTCGTCGAGAGGTTTAACCACACTTTTTGGAGTTATGTTATGTTTAAGATTGTACTCCATTTGTTTCTTTCTACGCCTGTTAGTTTCATTGATTGCCCTTTTCATTGCATCAGTAACCTTATCAGCGTATAGAATTACTTTACCATTGATATTCCTTGCAGCCCTTCCAATCGTTTGAATTAAAGTCGTTTCAGATCTCAAGAATCCCTCTGCATCTGCATCAAGAATAGCGACAAGTGAAACCTCTGGAAGATCCAATCCCTCACGCAATAAATTCACACCCACTACCACATCTATTTCACCACTTCGAAGTTTTCTCAGGACCTCAACCCTTTCAACTGATCCAAGCTCTGAATGAAGATATAAAGCCCTTATTCCCATTTCTCTTAAATAATCTGATAATCTCTCCGCCATCTTCTTTGTGAGGGTTGTTACCAATGCTTTCTCATTTCTAGATTTCACAACTCTTATCTCTTCCAGTAAGTTATCTATTTGATTTTCTGTAGGTCTTAAGATCACTTCTGGATCGACCAATCCTGTTGGACGAATCAATTGCTCGACTATCTGGGAAGAAACTTCGTGTTCATAGTCCCCTGGAGTTGCCGAAACGAATATAATTTGTTTAACTTTTCTAAGAAATTCTTCAAAGGTCAATGGCCTATTATCATAAGCGCTCGGGAGTCTAAAGCCATATTCCACTAAATTCTTCTTTCGAGATTTATCTCCACGATGCATAGCTCTTAACTGGGGAATCGTTATGTGAGATTCGTCTATGAATACTATTAAATCTTCATCAAAATAGTCTAACAGCGTCCAAGGAGGTTCACCGGGTCTTCTACCATCAAAATGACGTGAATAATTCTCAATTCCATTGCAGTAACCAAGCTCGGATAGCATCTCAATGTCCTGAAGTGTTCGTTGTTCTATTCTCTGCGCTTCCAACAGCTTACCTTGACTTTTGAAATATGATATTTGATCTTTCAATTCTTTTTTTATCGATTCAATAGCAAGTTTTATCTTTTCATCGGTAGTTATGTATTCCTTCGCAGGATAAATTACTATCTTATCATATTCCTCCAATATCGATCTATTCAAAGGATCGAAGGAAAGTATTCTCTCAATTTCGTCGTCAAAGAATTCTATCCTTATACCAACTTCCTCGTACGAAGGAATTATTTCCAATATCTCGCCCTTCAATCTGAAGGCACCAGCTTTTGACAGGTCCTCAGTCCTTTCATATTGCATTTTCGAGAGTTTTTCGAGCAATTTTCTTCTTTTTATTTCTTCTCCAACGGCCAATCTTAAATTTAAGGATCTGAAATCATTTGGATCCCCAGATGCGTAGATACAAGAGACACTTGCTACAACTACTACATCGCGTCTGGTTAAAACGGATCTCAGTGTCGATAATCTCATCCGCATTATAATATCGTTTATATCAGCGTTTTTTTCTATGTATAAATCTTTAGTGGGGACATAAGCTTCTGGTTGATAGTAATCGTAATAACTAATGAAAAATTCTATCTTATTCTCTGGAAAAAAACTCTTGAATTCCTTATATAACTGGGCAGCCAACGTTTTATTGGGAGATATCACAAGGGTAGGACGCTGCAATTTTTCTATGACATTGGCCATCGTGAAAGTTTTGCCAGAACCTGTCACACCCAATAGGGTTTGAAACCTATACCCCTTATTTATTCCTTCAACCAACTTTTCAATTGCCCTTGGTTGATCACCCATAGGGGTCATATCGCTTATCAATTTAAATCTCACTCTATTCTATAACCTCCCTTAAATTCTCAGTGAAAGCATCAGAAGGAAGTTGTTCCAGGAGTTCTTTGAGATTGTCGATTTGATTTTCCATGAAGTATCCCATTGCCAAAAGTTTCATACAATCCAACCATTTTATTTCCCTTTGAGGAAGTGATTGAAACTTGTAGGATTCATCTACTAACTTGCTAAAATCTTGCGCTGCAAAAATCAAGTTATTCCAGTCTGAAGTTTCCCAAGCTGTTATCAGTAATCCAAGATAAGCATCAGCGTTCTGATGATTGTAAAATAGCGATTTATGAAAATAATCTTCAGCAGTTGAATACATTCCTTTCAGTAAACCTACCCACCCAAACCCTTCAGAAGCTTCCGATAACTCAATGGGATTGCTTGAATTATTCATAATTATTATAAAATAATTTTCAGCGGAATTTAAGTCTCCATTTTTTAAACTTCTATACCCTTCATCCAGATAATTTACTGGGCCACTGCAACTCCATAGAAACAGTAAGGATAAAAATAAGGCAAAAACAATTAAAAAAGATCTCAGCTTTAGTCTCAATTTCCACCACCTCTCGATGAGAGTGGTTCAATAGTTTCGTCGCTAGGATTAAATAGATACTCATCGAACAGAATAACATCATCCTGAGCAAACATGTAATAAACTCCTTCTCTTTGCTTTTTAATTTGTGAATTCGGTTTTTCATCGAATCCATACTCAACAACGGTTATCAACACTTTACTACTAACCAAGCTTTTCTGAGAGATCAATGAAAAGACTTCGAAAGTCTTGGAATAGCATTTTTTATGTCCAATCGAATCCTGCACAGTTATATTCAAAGTAGTTGGCCCTTTCAACGGTTCCACGTAAACAGAAAGAATGCCATGTTCTTCATCGAAAGCATGGGTAACTGTTGAATCACAATTCACATCGATATTCACCGGCAATTGATCGGAAAAAATCTGAAATTTCAACAGATTTGAATTCCCGTATATCAAGTAATCTGGAACCATTACCTCATTTATACTGATATTAGGTGGTATGGTTGTAAAGCTCCAGATAGGGCTGCTACTGATTCCACCTTTTCCATCGTTTGCTATTATCTTCCAGTAATATTGAGTATCATAGTTAAGATCATCAATATGATAACTAGATGATGCATAGTTTGATTCAATCAAAGGTAGGTTTTCACTATCTACTCCAAAATAAATGTCGTATTTCAGTATATCTCCATCTGGATCATCACATTTCCATGAAAGAGTGACACTCGTTGGAACATCATTTTCCAAATCACTCGGTGAAGGCGAGAATGGCTCAATTGGTTTATCGTTGAAAGATAAATCAATGTTTATATCATCGCCAATTTCTTCAATGTTTCTAACCAATATACCAGAATAATCCTGGTAATAATTACTACTTGGTGAAGTTAACGGTGTAAACGCTGTCTTATTTTCCACACCTGGGAAAGGGTCATAAGAGTCACCAAGATTATTTTTCTTTTCGAGATCAAAATTTCCATCTGATTGCTCAAGAGCGACCATATAATGCCCTGATGGATCCAATCCTGGGTACCATTCTTCAGTGTTATCGTACTTGTTCTCATCAATATGGTAGATGAGTAATCCCGATTCAGGAAGATAAGAATCGAATCCTTCCAGTTGTCTATTTTCCATTAAAAAATATTCCTTAGAATTTCCAAAGTCATCTTTATATATTGCTATCAAATTCCCTTCTTTCATCACTGGTGGAAGTAATTCATTGATTTGACCCTCATTCAATATCTCTGCATTATACCATCCAGTTTGGAGCTTACACCAAGCGTCGAATCCCGCTGGTGAGCCTCCCATTTGGTTTTCACCATTCCAGGCTCCGTATGCCATTAGTGACCATTTGCCCAATCCGTAAGAACTCTTATCTTTATCGTAAAGGTCTGGTAAGCCTAATACATGTCCCATCTCATGACAGTAAACCCCTATTGTCATATCATTAGGTTCTTTCCAAAGCTCTGGTTCCATTGCGTAAGATTTGGCATAAACTCCATCGACAGATTTAGGGAAGATTGACCATTCGTGACTCCAAATATCTGTCATTCTACCAGTGAATTCTGCTCCCGGACCCGCATGAACAACAAGTAACATATCTATATAACCATCTTTATCGTTGTCATATTTCGAAAAATCAACGTAAGGATCAGCAACTTCTATGGCATCTTCAACAAGTTTCTGAGCATTCTCAGGGTAATCCCCAAGACCATAGTTATCATTAACATAATATGAATAATCATTCGGAGCTCTAAACCAACCATAAATATCCATGACTAAATTTATCTTTCCTCTTGATATCCACGAATAGTATTCTTTAATGCTTCCTCTGTTGGTACTACCAGAATACTTGGCGGTCCAATTCAACCCTATAGAGTTTGCAAGGTCCTCAAAAAAAGACTTTTCAACCTGATGTGGATTATCTGAAAAATCCACTAAAAGCATCACTGCGCGAATGGTACCCGTTAAACCCTTTTCCTGAACTCTCAGAACATCACGTTTGAGTACAGTATCGAACACAATTTTCAGGTCTTTAGTTTCACCAGCACTGAAAGCATGCTGAGGAACTTGCAGTACGCCTTTTGCAATTTTATCCAAAAGTTCAGGATGCGGTGGCATCGAAGAAACAACGGTGGGAGAAAACAAAAGCACAAGAAGCAGAAATACGAACAATTCTCCAACCACTTCAAATCTTCTTCTCAATGGAAATCACCTCATAGAAAATACCACCACATTTGTGGTGGTATCTCTCTTGAAAAAATCATTTTTCAAGTTCACTCAAAAGCTTAGATAAATCTGCTAAATGACTTTTCTCCTCTTTTATTATCTCATCGATTATGGTTTTATCAGGTACCAAAGCTTCTATCTCATCGTAGAATATGATACTATCTTTTTCAACATCTATGGCCATTTTCAAGGCATCTTCTATCTTCTCCGGGATTTCGTTCGTGTTGATTTTGGGAAATATTGAAACCTGAGCAAATGAGGTCAGATAACCCTTTACTTCTTCATTAGCCCAAGTCGATAATTCTACTGGACTGATATTCCTGTATTTTTCCAGAAGTGATCTGAAGGTATCGATATGATCCCTTTCTTGTTCAGCCAGTCTGATGAACACTTTTGATAACTCATTATCCACTTTTTTGGAAAGTTTTGAATAGAACTCATATCCAGCAGCTTCAATTTTCACAGCAACATCGATCAAATCAATCAAATCTAACATTAAAAAACACCCCCATTTTCATTAAATTTTCATCAAGTTCTTATGTTTTTCATGTAAATTCTCCACTAATTCATCCAATTCTTTTAAATCTGAATCCTTTGGATACCCTTTTATCAAAACTGGTTCAAGAAACTCCACTTTTAAATTAGTCAACAATTGTTTGGTTTGATCCACTATTTTACTCCCCCAGCCATAGGAACTTATCAACGAAATGAATCTCGTTTTTGGCCTGAGTGCGTTCAACAGAAATACAACATTCGCAGCATAAGGATGTAAGCCGGTCAGAACTGTTGGTGAGGCAACAATAACCGTGGCAGCATCTACAAGGGCCATGGCTATTTCTCCAAGATCGCTCACAGTCAAGTTAAAAGGTTTGACAATTATATTTTTTCCCTCAAGTTTCTTTATCAGATATTCCACTGCTACCTTTGTACTGTCGTGCATTGAGACATAAACTATAACCACTTCATTTTTTACCTCATCTGAAATCCAATCTTTATAGGCATTGATTATAAATTCAGGATCATCGTAAATCGGTCCATGGCTCGGTGCTACGATTCTGATATCGTACTCGTTCAACCTCTTCAGATGATTTTTTATCATATTTCTAAAAGGCATCATTATTTCAGCGTAATATCTCTTTGCAGACTCATAAACCTTTGGTTCCTTCGAAGCAAATAATTGACTCGTTGCTAAATGAGAGCCTAAAAAATCACAGCTGAAAAGTATACCATCTTCCCTTAAGTAGGTGAACATAGTTTCAGGCCAGTGAACCCACGATGCTAGTATAAACTCAAGTGTCTTATTTCCTAATGATAAAGTGTCTCTATCGTCTACAATTAAAAATTTTCCATCTTCAATCATCAAGAGATCTTTTAAAAAGCCTTTGCATTTTTGATTTGTGACCACTTTAGCCATTGGAAACTTCTCCAGCAATGTAGGTATAGCCCCCGAATGGTCCTGTTCAGCGTGGTTTGAGATTATATAATCGATCCTGTCCAAACCGATCTCTTCCAAATTTCCTAACAATTCGTGAACTTTTGAAGGATCCACAGAATCTACCAATGCCGTTTTTTCACTACCAATTACAACATAGGAATTGTATGTGGTTCCATCCGGTAATGGTATGAGTTCATCGAAAAGTCTTCTATCCCAATGACGCGAACCAACATAATAAACACTATCAGTTATTTTTTTTGCCATGATTGATCACCCTTTTCATAAGAATTTATCATCGATTAGTCTGATATCAACTCTATGGCAACTCCAGCTGTTCCCGGACCAACATGTGTGGTTATAACTTTTCCCATCAAAGATGTTGGTAAAACCTCGGTGATTTCATAATCTTTGGATAATCTCTCTGCTATTTCTTCAGCTTCTTTTGGAGCTGCTGCACTCACTGGCATCAGTTTCAATTTTGAACCTTTTGGTATCAACTCATTGACCTTTGATGCAAGCATTTCCAGTGCTCTCTTCGTTCCACGAACTTTTCCAAATGGTACTAACCCACCTTCTTCATCTATGAAAACCCCTATTTTTAGTTTCAACATACCCCCAATAAATCCTTGAATCTTGGATACTCTTCCTCCTTTGACCAAGAAATCAAAATTAGATACATAGAACGCTGCATAGAATCTCCTGTCTCGGACATTATTGTCTATTGTTTCTATTGTTTCCTCATAACTCAATCCTTGCTCCAACAATCTGGCTGTCTTTAATGCTATCAAGCCAAGAGCTGCGGACGCGACTTTGGTGTCTACTACATGAATTGGAATATTAAAATTCTTCGATGCCAGAGAAGCAGAATTGTAGGTTCCAGAAAGTTTTGTAGAAATACACAATACGATTATCTTCTCATAACCTTCATCGATGAATTTCCTATAGAGCTCTTCAAAATCTAACGGAGAAGGTTGAGAAGTCTTTGGAAGATTTTCGGCCTCTGATATTCTCTTATAAAAATCTTGTATCTCATTACGGTTCCATGTATCTTCCTCAACATCACCATTGGGCCATATGATTTTCAATGGTGCTATTGAAATGTCATATCTCCTTGCGAGATCTTCAGGAATATCCGCGGTACTATCTGCAATTATCTTAACTCTCTCCATATTTCACACCTCCACTC
Source organism: Thermotogaceae bacterium (assembly GCA_011043375.1). Classification (GTDB taxonomy): domain Bacteria; phylum Thermotogota; class Thermotogae; order B21-G9; family HyVt-16; genus HyVt-16. The sequence goes on from DQYP01000303.1 coordinate 7,835, forward strand.
AGCCTCTGACTTTCATCTAAAACTTTCAAGTGCCAGGTCTCATTCAAACTCACAAGATAAAATTCTTTCCCATCAAACATCACTTTGTTAATTGAGGCGTTATCTATTTTAAATCGCTTATTTTCGGTAACAGGCATCTTTAAAAGCCAACATATTAAAGTTTTCAACCAAAGCGCATGGGTTACTATTACTATGTTTGAATCTTCACGATGTCTTGCGACTATTTTTTTGAAGGTTTTAACGGCTCTAAGTTGTACCTCTGCAAGTGATTCCAAACCGTTGATTTCAGCATAGGGATCAGTCTGCCATTTTTCAAATTCATTTTTGAATTTGGATAAAACCTCTTCCGTTTTTTTACCATTCCAAAGCTCTATCTTTCCCTCCCTCAAATTATCGATTACAGTCAATTCAAGATTTAATGAGTTTGCTATTATTTCTGCAGTTTCATAAGCTCTGGAAAGTGGGGAAGAATATACGGCATCGATTACACAGTTTTCAAATACCTTTGCAGTGGCTTCTGCTTGTCTACACCCAAACTCATTCAAGGGAATATCCGAATTTCCTTGCCACATTTTCAATCTATTCCAGTTGGTTTCCCCGTGCCTTACAAGATATATCATGGGACTCTCTCTCCTTACTTGTTGATTATAAAATAATAGTATCACATTCTCTATTGTAATGACAAAATATGTTGTAGAACGTATACCCGTCTAAAAGCCCATTTAATGCAGAGATACAGACGGTATATGGTACAATAATACTGTACAAAAATGATCGTTGATTAAAAATTCATGCTAAATATCAAATCGCCTATCATTTTGTCTGGACCCCAAAGTATCGTAGAAATATTCTTGTTAATGACATCCGCAAGTCTCTCGTTGATATACTTTACAATACATGCAATAAATATGGCTTTGAGATTTTAACATTGGAGGTAATGCCAGATCATATACATATAGCAACACATGGAAATGTTTCTTCTGAAACGATTAAGGAGTACATTGAAGGATGCCAAAGATAGTGAGCAGAATTCTTAGCATTAATTAAGAAATATACCAAACGTACAAAATATCGTCCTAAAGATGGACATTTGACTGTCATCTGGAAAAAGCATGGGATTAGACTCATTACACTTGCTATTGATCTTGGAGTATCAAATTTAATCACTGCCGCAGATGGAGAACATAGTTTCATAAATCCATATTATCAAAACAAAAGCTTAAAACATCAAAATGACTTCACAGTCTTTATGGCGAAGAACGAAACTTTGTCAATGACTATCTACACAAGACATCAAAAAAAGTAGTTGACTATTGTCTAAAACATAGGATAGTAACGATTGCAATTGGGGCAATGCACAAAGGAATCACAAAAATGAAAAGGAGTGAAATTATGAGAATAGTTGCGATTAATTCTAGTATGAGAAAAGGAAGAACATACGAGCTACTGAATAATGTTGTTTCAAAACTTCCATATGATTCAGAAATAATCAATTTGAAAGATTACAATATCAAGTTTTGTCTTGGGTGTGAGAACTGTTTGAAAAGAGATAAATGTGTCATAAATGATGATATGGAATTTTTAATGAATAAGATCTTAGAGGCAGACGGATTGATCTTGAGTTCACCTGTTTATATTGAAAATGTATCGGGACTTCTGAAAACATTTTTGGATAGAACATGTAAATGGTATCATAGACCACCTTTATTGGGAAAGCCAGTTCTGTTGGTTGCGACTACTGCCGGCAGTGCACTGAAATCAGTATTAAACTATATGGAAAAGGTTGTGATTTCATGGGGAATGAAACCTTGTGGAAAAATAGGAAAAAAAATTTCTGAGAAGAGAGAAGTAAATGAGAGAGATATAGAAAAATTCATAAAAGCCCTTGAAAACCCAAATTCAAGGGAGTACGTTGGATTAATTAGATTAATGAGATTCCAAGTTCAAAAGGCTATGGCAAAAAATGTGATAAAAATAGACAAAGAATATTGGAGAAGAACAAGGCTTCTTGAGGCAAGATACTTTTATGAAATAAAAGCAGATCCTCTATCACAGTTGATTGCAGCGAGTTTTGGAAAATTTCTTTCAAATAAAATTGGTGAAAATGTTGCTCAAAATTCTTTGAATTTAGATTAACCAAGGCAGTCATCTTTAGTAATTCACTTATCGTTTCATCTCTTACTTATCTCTCTCTTGAAAGTTTTTTCAATATAACTGTACAATCTTCTTTGATAATACATTTGTCAAGTACATCAAGATTAATATCAGTATGAACAAATGATCTGGATATTTTTCATGGAACTACACCTCCTTTTGGGTTTGTTTTCAAACAAATTTTATCAAGGTACAGCCCTTTTTTCTATTTCTCCCCTTCCTGTCTTATCGTTACATTGGTCTTGATTAAAAGATTAAAACTCTTTCCGTTGTTCATGGCGGATAAAGTTGCAAAAAATTGATTTTAATTTGTTTTGGTGATAATATATTCAACATAAGGTTATATATTTTTAATAAAAATAGTATATAGAAATCGGTTGTTGATCGGTGTTCTCGATAGGGGGGATGCTTATGCCAGGTAGAAAGATCCTGGGGTTTGTGGTTTTATTGATCATATTTCAGGTATTACTGTTTCCAGAACTGATAATCTACAAAGCTGATACCTTCAGTGCTTACAGTACATCCGAATACAGTGGATGGTATTGGTGAATAAAGATGCTTATCTTGAATGGTACTGGTTTCCAATAAGAAATCTTCCTGAAATTTTCTACATTAATTTTCACCTCAAAATGTCCAACAAAGTTGATGGTG
>DQYP01000051.1 GCA_011043375.1 Thermotogaceae bacterium
GCTGATTTTGGTCCTCAAGTTATTGAAAAAGCTACTGAAAAGAATATGGGGAAATTGGCTATAAAAGCAATGGCTAAGACTTTGATACCAGAGGGTCAACTACGTAAATACCCCAAATGTTGGTATGAACCTGCTGAGGATGATCTTGCAAGGTTGGCGTTGAGATTTACCCTTTCTCAACCGATAACCGCTGCTATCCCACCTGGTGAAGAAAAATTTTTCAGGATAGCTTTGGATGTGGCTGAAAATTTCAGCGAAATCACACAAGAGGAGATCGAATACCTTAAAGAACAAGCTAAGGGATTGGAACCGATATTCAGGCTTAGCAAGGTCTAAAAATCTGTTTCTTTGTTGAAAGTTCCCTTATCTGAATTCAGATAAGGGAACTTTTTAGTTGTTTTGCTTAATAGTATGTTGATCATGATGTGTTAAAATTCAATATGTGAAACTGATAAAGGGATGGTGAAAATGTTGTTCAAATCTATAGCTATTGAATGGACAGGTGACAGATTAAAGCTCCTTGATCAAAGGAAGATACCACTCGAAGAAACTTGGGTGGAATGTAAAGATCATTTTGACGTCGCTAAAGCAATAAAAGATATGATTGTTCGTGGTGCACCGGCAATAGGTGTGAGTGCCGCATTTGGTTATGTTTTGGGATTTTTGAATGCTTTAAGATTTTCAAAAAATGAATTATTGGATCATATGAAAAAGGTAAGAGATATACTTGCTTCATCGAGACCCACCGCTGTTAATCTTTTTTGGGCTTTGGATAGGATGGAAAAAAAACTCAATGAGTCTCTTGAAAATAAAGCAGAAGATGCTTTCAAAATTCTTGAAAGTGAAGCTTTGAAAATAGCGAATGAAGATTTAGAGATGAACAAGCAAATTGGAAGAAACGGATTGAGCCTCTTTAAAAACATGGATAGTGTTACTTTACTTACCCATTGTAATGCTGGAGCTCTTGCTACAAGTGGTTATGGTACAGCATTAGGCGTGATAAGGGCCTTAAAAGAATCTGGTAAGAAAGTAAAGGTGTTTGTAGATGAAACAAGACCTTATCTTCAGGGTGCAAGATTAACTGCTTGGGAATTGGTGAAATCTTCGATAGAATCGATCTTGATATGTGATAACATGGCAGGTTGGGTTATGAAACAAGGTTGGATTGACGCAGTAATTGTTGGTGCAGATAGGATAGCAGCAAATGGGGACGTTGCGAACAAGATAGGGACGTATTCGCTTGCTGTTCTTGCGAAAAAACATGATATTCCATTCTATGTCGCTGCTCCTTATTCTACAATAGACCTTTCAACATGCGATGGTTTAAAAATTCCCATAGAAGAAAGGAATCATGAGGAAGTTACACACATCATGGGGATCAGGATTGCTCCTGAAAAAATCAAGGTTTACAATCCAGCATTCGATGTGACTGATAACAATCTCATAACAGCAATAATAACCGAAAGAGGTGTTGTAACTCCACCATATTCGAAAAAACTGAAAGAATTGTTTGAGGGGTGATACATTGCGAATAGAACCATCTAAGAATGAGTCAACGGAATCACCAAAAGCTGCAAAGCTTGGTAAAACCAAAAAAAGAAAGAATTTGAAACACAGTAGCTTAGAAACCAATAGTTTTTTGGATGTATTGTATGATGTAACGGCAGAAGAAGCTCGTGAAATGGCAGAAGAGATGCTTGGTGATTTGATCAATGCTGGGAATGAATTTGCGAGATCACCAACAGAGAAAAATCTTAAAAAATATAAGGAAAACATAAAGAAATTTTTGCAATTCATTGAGAGAGGTTTGTACAAAATTGAAGAAAATATAGGATTGACACCTGATTACAAGCATCTTCATATGGTGGCAAAACTTGTGGATCAAAAGTTACTGGATTTATCGGAATTAGTTTTTAAGTCTGAGAAGAAAACCATCGAACTTGTATCAAAGATCAGTGAAATAAATGGATTACTCATCGATCTGTACAGATAGGTGATCAAATTGTTCGAAAAAATTGTAGAAGAAAATCGTTTTAAAATCAATGATATGATGAAAAAACTGCCAGTCTCAATCGGTTTAATTTGCAGCGATGTTCATATCATGAAGAAATCTATTGATAGTTTTTTAAAATCGCGCAGCGACGTGTTGGAAGCAAATGATGTGTTGTCGTTGGGAAATTGGGAAGATATGATTAGAATAAACTCTGTTAGAGAAATAGAGAATATGGTTTCCATACATCCTTTGAAGAAAGAAAAGTATATCGTGATAAATGGTGCTGAACAGCTAACAATCGAATCTTTGAATGCACTTTTGAAGATAGTGGAAGAACCACCTAATTTTGTGGGAATAATCTTTGCAACGAAGAATTGGTACTCATTACTTCCAACAATTCGAAGCAGACTGCTGAAGATAGAACTGAAAGTTCCAGATATGCAGGATGTAATTGACACTTTGAAGATTAAGGAATTCTCCAGGGAAGAAATTTGGAAAATTTTATTCTTAGCTAAAATAGATTTGTCGATTATCGAAATGCTTGAACCTGGCGAGGTAGAGAATTTGGTGATCAAAGAAGAATTAATAGATGAAAATCTACTGGCACAGGATGTGAAAGTAAAGGTTAAGAGATTGATGTTCTTTAAAAATCTTTTTTTTGAAACAATCTTGGGAAGAATGACAAAGGAAAAATTAATGAGGTTTTATGAAAGATTCTCGAAGATATTATTGGGTAGAACAGGATTCAGAATACTCGTCGAATTGTTGAAAGTTTTCATCGTGTGTCTCAGGGATTTGTTGATAGTGACCGAAGGTATAAACCCAAACGCAGTTTACAATAAAGATTTTCTCGGTGATATGTTGTTGAGCAAAGTGGACTTTGACATTATTTTGAAGTTTTTAAAAGAGCTGGTCGGGTATTTGAAGCTATCGTATGGTGTAGTTGATCCAAAGTTGCTGTTCTTGCGTATTTTGGCGCAGACATATTTGATAGGTAAAAGAGGTGATTGAATTGGAGCTTTTTGCTAACGTGTACGGTGTATCGTTTTTGCCTGTGGGGAAGATAATTTATTATTCCGAGATAGATGAAGATATAAAAAAGGGTGACTTGGTGCTTGCAATGACTGAGTTTGGTTTAGATGTTGGAAAGGTAGAGTATGAGCTCCATGAAAAGAGAATAGATGACATAGGATATGAGGTTAAACCACTTGTTAGAAAACTTTCTCAAGAAGATTTAGAAAAACACAATGAAAATGTAAAAGACGCCAGATTGGCATTTTGGAAATGTAGGGAATATATAAAACACTACAATCTTCCCATGAAACTGTTATATTCGAAGTATATGTTTGACAGATCGAGGCTTTTATTTTATTTTAGTGCTGATGGAAGAGTAGACTTCAGAGAACTCGTAAAGGAACTTGCAAGGGAATTCAAAACCCGAATAGAACTTAGGCAAGTTGGTGTCAGGGATGAAGTAAAATTCATAGGTGGAATAGGTTTGTGTGGACTACCCACATGTTGCTCTGTTTTTCTGCGAGAGTTCAATTCGGTAACGTTGAAAGATGCAAAAAAACAACAGTTACTCATAAATCCAGTCAAAATTTCTGGGCAATGCAGAAGACTATTGTGTTGTTTGAGATACGAAAAACCTGTGTATGATGAGTTAACTGAAAACGTTCCTGAACAAGATGAAGTTTTTGAATATGAAGGAAAAACTTGTAAAGTTGTGAGTGTCAATATTTTTACTGAAAAGGTTACTGCAATAAGCGATGAAGGAATGATGGTGGTTTTACCGTTCGATTACTTCAAAACCGGTACAGTAAAGTAGACAAAGAGGTGTTGAAAATGCTGGGTAGCATTGGGAAAACTTTGATAATAATAGGAAGTGTATTGGTAGTTGCTGGTTTGCTTTTGGTAGTTTTTGATAAAATACCTTTCTTTGGAAAGCTGCCCGGTGATATAGTGATAAGGAAAAGGAATGTAGTTATTTACGTCCCGATAATCACTTCCATCGTTTTGAGTTTGATTTTATCTCTTATATTGTTCATAATTTCAAAAATAAGGTGATTAAATGAAAATATTCAAAGTTAATGATAAAAAAGCTATTGAAAAGATTGTAACTCTTTTGAGTTTTGCAAGTAGATCTAAGAAGTTAGTATATGGTAAGGAAAATATACGTGAATATATAAAGACTGGAAATGTTGTTATAGTTGTATCCAATGTTGGAGAGAGGGTTAGAAGAGACATACTCACTAGATGCGAAATGTTCAATTGCAAAATCGTGTTGCTTGAGGGTTTAACAAAGGAAAGCTTAGCTAAAAGACTGGGAATGGTGAATCTCTCGGTTGTTGGTGTTAAAGATAAGGGGATTATAAATGGTATAATTGAAGTTGTTGAAAGAGGTGGTGCAAGTGGGAAAACTAAGAGTATATGAACTAGCGAAGAAATTTGGAATGAGTAGTAAAGAGCTATTAATGGAATTGGAAGAGCTTGGAATAGAGGCAAAAAGCCACATGAGTATTTTAGATGAATCAACGGTGAATCTGCTTATAGAACTGTATGAAGAAGAAATCGAGTCCGTAAAACAAAGAAAAAATGTCAAAACCAAGCCCAAAAAAGAAAAAGATGAGATAAAGTTGGAAAAGGAGGAAAAGACAAAAAAACGAGAAATTACCCAAAAAAAGGAAGAAATCATAGAGATAGAAAATGAAGAAATGACTTTGAAGAAATTTTCTGAGAAAATAAAGGTCTCTATGACAAAGATTATTCAGGATGCTTTTATGAATGGAATAGTCCTTAATCCTAATCAGGTTCTTGACAAAAAATCCATGGAGGAAATAGCAAAGAAGTATTCAAAACAGATAATTTTCAAGCAAATAGAAGAAGTAGAGGCTGAGAAAGAAGATAATCCTTTCTATGAATTAGAACAGTATTATGAAAATCTTTATAAGGAGAAAAAAGATAAATTAGTCTTGAGGGCTCCAATAGTAACAGTCATGGGTCATGTGGACCATGGAAAAACCACATTGCTGGATAAAATAAGAAAGACCCGGGTCGCTGAGAAAGAAGAAGGTGGTATAACTCAAAGTATTGGTGCTTACAAAGTTCAATATAAAGGAAAGCAAATCACCTTCATTGATACGCCTGGTCACGAGGCTTTTACGGAGATGAGGGCTCGTGGAGCACAGGCAACTGATATTGTTGTACTTGTGGTTGCAGCAGATGATGGTGTTATGCCTCAAACGGTGGAAGCGTATAATCACGCGAAATTAGCAAATGTTCCAATAATAGTTGCAATAAATAAGATCGATAAACCGAATGCCAACGTGGAACTCACAAAAAACCAACTCGTTACAAAGTTGAATCTCATTCCCGAAGATTGGGGTGGCGATACCATAGTTGTTCCCATATCTGCAAAAACTGGAAAAGGAATAGACGAGCTATTAGAAATGATATTGTTAGTAGCGGAGATAAATGAAATAAAAGCTTATCCTAAAGGAAAAGCTCGTGGAGTGATAATAGAATCTAAATTGGATAAGTTTCGGGGATCAGTTGCAACGGTTGTGGTAAAAGATGGTGTTTTAAAGCGAGGAGACTACGTTGTAACAACGAATACCTATGGTAAAGTTCGAGCATTGATTGATGATAGGGGCAAAACCATCAAGGAAGCACATCCTTCAGATCCGGTGATAATCATGGGATTTGAAGAAGTCCCTGATATGCATTCAAAGCTTTACGTAGTTGATAACGTCGAACAAGCCAGGAAGATAGTCGAGACCATAAGGATTAAAAACAAAGAAAAAAACCAAAAAGCCAAGCATATAAGCTTGGAAGAACTTTTTGACAGGATGAAAAAAGGTAACATCAAGACTCTGAATCTTATAGTTAAAGCAGAGTCTCAGGGTTCTCTTGAGGCAGTTAAAAACGCTATATTGAAATTGAAAGTCGAGGAAATAGATATACAAATAATACATGCTGGTATTGGTGCTATCAATACCAATGATGTTCTTTTAGCTTCCGCTTCTGATGGTGTAATAATAGGATTCAGAGTGAAACCAGATTCTAAGGCGATTGTTGAAGCTGAAAAAGAGGGCATACAAATAAAAACCTATACAATCATTTTTGAACTCATAGATGATTTGAAAAAGGCATTGCAGGGTATGTTGGAACCAGAAATAGTTGAGGAACACATTGGTAGTGGTTATATTAAAAAAGTGTTTAAAATAGGTGGTGTTGGAAGCGTAGCAGGTGTACAGCTGATCGATGGATATGTCAGAAAAGATGCAAAAGTTAGGATATATAGGAATTCGGAGGAGATATTTGAAGGCAACATAGAAACACTGAAGCACTTCAAAAGCGATGTTGAAAGGGTTGATGCCCCTAAGGAATGTGGAATCAAATTTGAGAAATTCGACGATATCGCGGAAAATGATGAGCTTCAATTCTATCTGATCAAAAAAGTTCAAAGGGAGCTGAATTTTATAGAATAATGAGGGATAACCGGTGCTTGCCGGTTATTTTTTTTTCAATAACCATTTGCTCCGAATATCTTGACTAATTTTCCGGAATTGCACACTAAAATTATGGAACATTCGTTTGTAGTTTTTACATCCATGATTATTTCTGATAGTTCTACTTCTTTTGAGTCTAATTTACCATTTTTTGAAAAGTAGATCTTTATTTTTTTGTTATCAATCAAATATATGTTATTTTCATCTGAAAGGACTTTTTCATCTTTGCGGTTTATAAGTTTTCCATTGTTGAGGGATTCTATACGATCCTTTAAGACAATGAATATTGCATCTTTTAAGATAATAAGTTTCTCTACGGGCTCGAAGAATTCGATTCTTTTTATTTCTCTGCCGGATATATCTTCCAAGATTGTCAAATACTTTCCAAGCACAACATACAGCTTTCCATTGTTCACATAAATCGTCATCGCATCTTTAAGGTGTTTTTTCCATATCAATTCCATTGTTTTGACGTTGTAACAGTATATATTCCTGTATACATCAAGCATAAATAATAAATTTTCATCGAACAAGATTTGAAGTATGGGATGTCCCTTTCTAATCCACAATGTTTTCAGCGTTATTTTACTAAGCTTGTACAGCTTTCCACTATTTGTGGCGAAGATTAGGTTGTCGAAATCCCACGTGATGAAACTTTCATTGGAGAGTTTTAAAATCGGGATGCTTTGCTTATTACGAACCAACCAAAGTGAATCTTTGCAGAGAATTAAAAACTTCTTATCATATTTATGAACAGCTAAAACATCTTTGAATCCTTTCAAAACCCAGCATAACTCTCTTCTTATAGGGTTCAAGCAAATCAACGAATGATCCCTCAAATATAATATTAGTTCACTGCGTGAAATCGGGAAAAGATCCTCTATTTTTTGCACATCAATTAACAGATCCCAATCTTTCGTGCCGATTATTCCCTTCAGATTTATTATCAAGTTCTTGTTTTCACCTGGATTCAATTGTACCTTTTCGGTGGATGTTTCTCTGTTTTTTGCTTCGACTGTTATGTTATGAATACCGGGATTTAAACCCACCGATAATTTTCCATTCAAAGTTTTGTAGACTCGATCATCTATTGTTATAGTTGCTTCGGAAATATTTAGACTCAGATTCAAAATGCCATCTTCGAGTTTCTCGAGATCGTATTTTAGGGATTGTTTACTATCGATATAAATGCTCTTTTTAATAGTCTTATATCTAAAAGATTTGATTTCTAAGGTGTGAATACCGCCTTTCAATTTAACTACTAAAGGGGTTTCACCGATGTATTGTTCATCCACGAAAAGTTTTGCACTCTCTGGAAATGTTTGAATTTCAACATCGAAGTAATTCAATTTCCAAACGTCAGCTGGTTTTTGAAATTCAAACTGTAATTTTCTCCATTTTTGTCCTTCGAGAATTTCAACATCAATACTTTTAGAACTTGTAATTATCAAAAGATCTCTTGAACTTATCTTATCGTTGTATTTTACCTTATTTCCAAAGGTTTCAATAAATAGGACATGTGGTATATTAATAACATCAGGTAAATCCAATAATTTTTTTAGAAAGACGCTGAGATCCGTTTTCCAATTTGTCAAATTTGAAAGAGAGGCATAATTATTTAACTTTTGGGAGCCATAAGATACTTCAATCAAAACATAATCATCGGAAATCCTCAATTTTATTTTTAGCTTTTTACCATTTCCCAGGGCGATACCGAGGTTTTGAATAACATTCAAGACATCATCTTTTAAATCCTCAGGCCCGTGATATTCCAAAACGACTGTGGGTGCTTTTCTCCAAAAATCTATGATTTCGATGTGCTCTTCAATGAGACTGAACAGTCGTTCCTTAGTCTTCGCAACCAATATTGGAGTGTTATATCTTGAAAGATACCACACTCCATCTTGTTCGGATGTTTCAAATCCATTAGGGAGTTCTATCGAAAAGGAAGAGACAAAGAAGAGCAGTGCGAAAAACACAGCTAAAATATTACTTTTTGAAGATACAAACCATGTGCAGGAGCAGTGCCTGCAGCTGCACGACGATCTTTGGCTTGAAGAACTTCCAATACTTTTTCTGGTTTCCATTCACCTGTTCCCACCCTAACCAATAATCCAACTATATTCCTAACCATTCTTCTTAGAAACGAGTTCCCTTCCACTCTTATCAGTATAAAATCCCTTTTTTTCAGGATTCGTATCCTATAAATCGTTCTGATTGGGTTTCTTTCATCACCGCTTTTTCTCAACGAAGTGAAATCATGTTCACCTTCTAAGAAAGCAGCAGCTTTTCTCATACGATCGATGTCGAGAGTATAGGGAAACCACCAAACAAGATTTCTTAAAAATATGTTTGGCTCTTTGGAGTTCAAAATGTAGTAATGATATACCCTCTTTTTCACATGAAATCTTGGGTTAAAGTTTCGAGGTACTTCAAATACTTTTTTGACATAAATATCGGATGGTAGGTTGGCATTCATAGCATCCTTTATATTCTTCAATGTCATTTTTTCAGAAGGACAATTGAAAGCAACTACCTGCATAACAGCATGAACACCAGTGTCAGTTCGACCGGCAGCTTGTGTGAAAATTCTTGTTTTGAAGATCTTTTCCAGGGCATCCTCTATGGTGCCTTGAACTGTTCTAACATTTGGTTGACCTTGGAATCCATTGAATTTTGTTCCATCATATTGAACAATCGCAGCTATACGTCTCATAGTTTTATCTCCAAAATCAGAGTTTGGATACCAAACCTTTGTCATTTATCTCTTTCATTTCATAAAGTTTGTAAGCTATCATGGCAGAATGTTTTTTCAGTTCATCTATATTCATTCCATAGGATTCTTTAAAAACTTTTTCTTTATAAACGTTTACAAACCATAGCAGACTTTTTTGGATCGCTTCATCATTGAATTTTTTATCATCCAACACTGCTGATTCAATTATACTTTCATAATCGAATCCATCTGAAAGTAATTCATCGTTTATATTATCGATCAAGCTCTTTAAATCAAAATTGTTGATCAATAATTCCAATTTGGTATGATCGTACAGAAGTGTTAAGGTAGAAGGAAGCGGCTCTTCATATCTAAAGAAAGAAATTCCAGCATTAGCTTGTCCTGATGTTATTTCGACGGACCTGATTATGTAATTCTCTGACATGTAGAAACTCTTCACCAAAAAACGTCTTTTCGACAACAATAATTCCATATCTTTTGGATAAAAGGTTTGAACGATTCCACTTCTGTTTGTATAACCAAAATACATCTTTTTGGGAAAAATTGGTCCTTCAATCCCGGATGAGAAGAATATCATGTGTAAGAATCGCATATTTTATCACCACCTCTTCAATTTCTGAAACTGTAATTCGGAGCCTCTTTAGTTATGAATATATCGTGGGGATGGCTCTCTCTAACACCCGCTTGGGTGATCTTAACAAAAACAGCCCTTTCTCTCAACTCTTTCAAGTCTTTGGCACCGCAATAACCCATTCCGGATTTCACTCCACCGATCAATTGACTTATCACATCCGCAACTTTACCTTTATATGGTACCATACCTTCCACACCTTCGGGAACCAATTTTTCAGGTTCTACATCTTCTTGAAAATATCTATCCTTGCTTCCTTCTTTCATGGCTCCAAGGCTTCCCATACCCCTGTACGTTTTGAATTTCCTTCCTTGATAAATTATGGCTTCTCCAGGTGCCTCGTCTGTACCAGCGAAGATACTTCCAAGCATCACAGCTTCAGCACCTGCTGCTAAAGCTTTGACAATATCACCAGAGTATCTTACACCACCATCGGAGATAATCGGTATATCGTATTTCGCGGCTATCGAGTATGCTTCAAAAACCGCTGTCATTTGAGGAACTCCAACGCCACTGACCACTCGGGTGGTACAAATGGAACCTGGACCAACCCCTACCTTTACTGCATCAGCTCCAGCATTTATTAATGCTTCTGTTCCCTCTTTGGTAGCAACATTTCCAGCTATTATTGGAAGATCTGGCCAGTTGTGTTTAATATTTTTTACGGTCTCTATAACTTTTTTTGAATGACCGTGTGCTGTATCAACCACTATTAGGTA
>DQYP01000145.1 GCA_011043375.1 Thermotogaceae bacterium
ATGCACAAAAGGGAATACATTTCAAATGGGAAGGGATCGTATCAAAGAAATTGTCGGAATTGAATATCCAACCAGTCGTGCCAGAAGAAATCGAAGATCTCAATGGATACATAATCGATGCCCTTGTGAAATCATGGCAATTGTCTGAGGAATTCTATAAGATAGAAAGCGAAGTTTCTCAGGAAACGGGTGGAATGAAATCTGGAAATTATTCTGAAATGTTGTTTGAGAAAACAAAAGACATTGTTCAATCTCAGCTTCAAAATTCTGTGAAAATGGTTGCCGATATAATCTACACAGCATATGAAAGATCCAAAAATCCAACCGTTGAACCCTATTATATATCCATAATTAAAATCTATCACTGGAGAGATGATAGATATGTAACTATAAAGAATTTGGGAAAAAAGGGTTGGAATTTGAAAGGATGGCGGTTGTACTGCTATTATTACGAAACAGGGAGTGTATCCAATTACTATGAATTTTTGAGAACTATAATCACCCCCAACGAAGAGATAAGGATACATTCCGGACCAAGAGCCACACGTATGAGCAGAGCGAAGGAGTTATTTTGGTCGTTGAAGAGAATATGGGGAGATCATGCCGAAGCCATTTTGATGGATGATAACAAAAGGATCGTGGATCTCTACGTTTACTGATAACGATAGCGCTTGAAATAAAAAAGCCAGGGAATATTCCCTGGCTTTTTTATTTCGATTCCGATAGATCATTTTTTGAATTTCAACGTTTTAATTTCAAATGGTCTGAAGGAGATCTCCTCTCCACTGTTAATTGAATTCACAGTATCCTCGAGAATATTCGTTATTTCAGCATCGACCTTGAATTTGAATCTTGCTCTTTTTCCAAATGGTTCATAGAATCTCACAACCACATCATTTGTATCCTCTGCTTTCTTCAGGGCACTCATAACAACATCCTCGGAAAACTCAAATTTTTCTCTTAAAATCTTTACGGAATCTTTGAACTTTCCTGATGTGGTAAGCATTCCAGTATTCAAAAGAATCGCATGCTTCAAAGTGTTCAATTTCCAGTCTTTGCCATGAGGCAAGATGGTAAACGTGACATGGTGTTCTCCTTCATCTGAGAAGAAATCCGGTGCAACTGCTCCCCTGACTATCGATAATCCTATTGTAGAGTTCTCAACGGAACAACCATATTTTGAATCGTTTGCAACACTGACTCCAAAATCTTCTTCACTCAAGTCAAGCCATCTGTGATACGGAACTTCGAATTTCGCTATCTCGTAGGATGTGTTTCTTGTGGTCTTTCGTTTGATGTTTCCAAAGGCTATTTCATATGTCGCCTCTCTTGCTAAAACATCAACAGGTAACTCCAATTTCAGGAGATATCTTTTTGTGTGCCAATCGATATCAAAATGAACATCGATTAAGGAATTTTCTGTGTAAATTCTGAGAATCTGGTTTATCTTGGAACCTTCGAACTCGTACTTCAAAAGTATGGATGCTGTAGCTGGTCCCTCATCGAGGACTTCAACATTTTTTGGAACGAGATAAACCTTTTTTTCAGTATCGGGTGCTATTTCCCAACCATCGAAGTTAGGTGGTATATCTCTGAATGCTACGAGACGCATACCGGGTTCTTTGAAGAGATCTCTATTGAATTCCTTACTTTTGATTTTTACGCTACCATCTTCGGCAACTTCAACCTTTATTTTTGAGTTTTCAACCGTTTTTGATGAGGTCGAGATATCACTTTGAAGATTTGTAATTTCTTCTTTGCGTTCGAGAGTTAGGGTATCGAAAGCATCAATTGTAGAAGTCGAAACAGCGTATGTTTTACTATCTTTACCTTTTTGAACGAGCAATTTGTTTTCGTAATTTCCTTCTTCCAAATCCACATCTCGAAGCACAATTGGAAGTTTCAAATTGGTTGGATTGAAGATGCTAATCGTATCGGGTGCTTTCTCAGTGAGATTCTCAATCTTTTTAGCCATTAATCCATCGAGTTCTTTCTTCGATTCTTCGAGCATTTCTCCAAATTCTTCATAAACTTCCCTGATGGAGGATCCTGGAAGAACATCGTGAAAATGAGATTTCAACAATCTATCCCAAGCTTTGTCTAACGGCTCGGTAGGATAAATTCCTCCGTTCATGAAATCTATCGTGGAAATCACCTCGGCTAAGTAGAGCTTGTTTTCTAATAAACGATTCAGTTTTTTTATTATCGATTGATTCGTGTAAGTTCCTCTGTGAAATTCGAGATAAAGTTCATCTTCCCATACTGGAAGATCTTCGAATTTTTCACTTTCGAGTACATCATGAAATCTTTTGATTTCAATCTCCGGGACACCAGGTAGTCTCTTGTATTCTGGATATATATCCATCATTTCATCCGTTGGTCCACCACCACCATCACCGAATCCGAAGGTGAGTAATCTAAAGGGAACCAAGCAATTATTTTCAATGTGCTCGTCCAAATGTGCTTTTATGTCCTCAGGTGTTAGAGGCGAGTTGTAACCATTTTTACCCATATACAAATGGACAATTACCTCCGAGCCATCGAGACCACGCCAAGTGAACCAAGAGTATGGAAAATCGTTTTTATCGTTCCAGCCGATCTTTGTGGTTACAAAATAGTCTATTCCGGCTTGTTTCATTATTTGTGGCAATGCCCATGTGAATCCAAAAGCATCCGGTAAAAAGCCAACTTTACATCTTTTACCAAATTCCTTCTCGAAAAATTTCTGCCCCTTCAAAAATTGCCTCACAAGCGATTCTCCGGATGTTGCGTTCGAATCGAATTCAACCACACTTCCACCGATGAGCCCCCATTTTCCTTCCTTGACTTTCTGCTTAATCTTTTCATACAACTCAGGTGAAAGTTCCTTGAGGTCGTTATAGTACGCGCTGGAAGATTGCAAAAATTTGAAATCTCCGTATTTTTCCATCATTCTCAACGCATTCGAAAATGTTCTGATGAATTTTCTTTTGGTTTCCTCGAGTGGCCAGAGCCATGCATAATCAATATGAGCGTGCCCCATCGCGTATATTTTTATCGCTGGTTTGTATTTCTTGGCTATCTCTTCCATCTCCTTCATCAGAAACTCAGATGCATCGATTATGGATTTTTTGATACTTTCATCCAAAGTTATTTCTTCTTCAACCTTGAATTCCATTGGAATATATGCCCTCGCCATTTTAGCCAACGATGGATCATTTAAAATTCGCTTCATGTACTCTTGAGTTGAAGAAGGCAATTTCATCAATCCAAGGGCTTTCTCGAAGGTCTTGTAAATCATCTCCTGAAGGTATTCATCCACAACTTCGAAGAGCTCTGCTACGAGATCGAATCTTCTAAAACTTTTTAAAATGTCTTTATCGAAAATCAGTAGATAGGCTCTTTCAAGTTTTGGTTCAGGATTATTCTCACCAAACAATCCCCTTGGTACACTTTCGATTTCGATGACATGCTCATTATCATCACAGAATTTGCTGATATCTAAATACCTGTGGTGTGGATTGATTTCTCCAAAGGGTTTACCATCTATCTTTACTAGCGATTCACCACCAGTCCAGATATCCAAACAAACCATAGAATCGTCAGCTACATTTGGAAGTCTCAAAGTGGTTTTGAAAACAACTGGAAATACGCTTGGATCCCATTTGTATCCAACCTCAACCTCCTCTTCTTTTTCACCGTTTGTGAATAACCAATTCCTTATCATCTCGTTCTTTTTGATGCTCAGACTGAATAGTTCGCTCGCTTGCCTTTTCATCCTTTGATAGGTGAAATCTTTACCACCAAACGCACTTCTTTTAGAAAATTTACTCGTGTAGTACATTTTCTTTCCCCCTCAGTTTTGTTTAGTAACTTATCATAACATATAATATCATTAAAGCTTTTTATCATTCAAGTGATCAAAAATTCACTTTTCAGATCGGATGTGGATTGATTGGTACGTTGTATAATAATATACTCAGGTATAAGATTCAAATCGTTTGAAAGATAGTTTTTAACTAATAGTGGCGATGATATACGATAAATCAGAAGCAGATGAGTATTATTGAAATCTTTGAAAAGTCTGAAAAGTAATAGCAAGTGGAAATAAGATCCCTCACATACGTTCGGGATGACATTTTTTGTTTTTTTGTCGTTCCAATGATATTTTCTTATTTTTGTCATTCCGAGGAACGATAGTGACGAGGAATCTTATTCTAACAAGCAAGAAGTTTTTTTGTATCAATACTCTTAGTTAACAGAATTGTTTGAAACTTTG
The DNA here is from genome assembly GCA_011043375.1 of Thermotogaceae bacterium. Taxonomy (GTDB): domain Bacteria; phylum Thermotogota; class Thermotogae; order B21-G9; family HyVt-16; genus HyVt-16. The sequence goes on from DQYP01000145.1 coordinate 4,259, forward strand.
GAGGGGTTCCCATGGCGAATTCTTGGGAGTACTACAACGAGATTGCTGCAAAATATGATTACATGTATGAAGAACCATATTGGAAACTTTATCATATTTTAACGGAGAAACTGATAGAAGACTTTTTAAACCCTGAGATACTTAAAAATTCAATTGTTCTCGATCTTGGTAGTGGAACAGGGCGTTGGGCAATTTACTTCGCCGAGCATGGTGTTAAAAAAGTGTATGCCTATGATCCAGCTTCGAAGATGCTTGAAGTAGCTAAGATGAAATCCAGGCTCTGGAAGCTGGATAAAAAAATAGAGTTTATAGTTGGTGAAGCAGAAAAAATGCCATTTGATTCTGAATGTTTTGATATTGTCAACGCGCAAGGAGATGTATTAAGCTATGTTCGAGACCTCGACAGTGTGATGAAAGAAATAAACAGGGTTTTAAAAAAGAATGGACTTTTGATAGGTTCTGTTGATAGTTATTATATGTTTCTCAATGATATTGTCTCGAAGGTTGATCTTAGAGAGCTAAGAAATTTCGAGAAGACTAAAAAGGCCCTGATAGGAGATCTGAGCGTCAGTAAAAAACTCTTTGTAACAAGAACCTTCTCTGTCGAAGATATCGAAAAGTTGGAGAACTATGGATTCAAACTATTGGATTTGGCTGGAAAGGTTGTTTTTGGGCCATACGATGAAAAAAAGTTGGCTCGTTTTCTCGATGATGTGGCAAAGATAGAATATAAATATTGTAGAAACAAAGAGCTAATAGGAAAAAGTGAGCATATCCATTTCATTTTACGGAAAATATGAGATTAATTGTTTTCAAAATAGCTTTTTATGGCCTTTGATATGCTGTCCGTCAATTTGTTTACGTAATCACCGTTCAGTAATCTGACTTCGACAACTGGATTCGAGATGAAATCGCATTCTATCAGTATCGAGGGCATTTCTGTGTATGCGAGTACAGCGAATTCACCTTTTTTGACACTTCTAACCTTTAGACCATCTTTTGCTATTTCAGAGAGCAGATACTTTGCTATTTTTTCACTTTCTTTTGTGTACGAATCTTTCTTCATGACTCGTATTGCGATTTTATCTTTGTCCTTTTCAGGATCAAGATTCTCTTTCCAGACGATCCTTCTGACATAACCGTCTTCCGAAAAGTCGAAATAATATATTTCCATTCCCTCGACGGTTTTTTCTTTATAAGAATTCAGATGTAAGCTAACGAAAAGATCCGCTTTCACATCGTTGGCAAATTTGGCACGATCGTATAGATTCACATATTCATCGCCTGTTCTCGTGTAGAATATTTCAAATTTTCCGGTAGCCATTAATTTGTTTCCCAAGAGTTTCGCTATTTTCAACACTATGTCTTTCTCCAATCCGCCGAAGATTCCAACAGCTCCAGAATCCACGCCTCCATGTCCTGGATCGATAACCACGCGTATTTTCCTACCTTTTCTCTTGTATTCGGTTTTCGATTCGGATTCTTTTATAGGTTTTTCAGCTACCGTATTCTGTTTCAATGTGGTTGATTCTCCCGTTCCGAAATCGAAGATAAAACGACTTCCGTTCTCTGGAACGACGGAACATCTTGTGTTTACATCGAATTCAAAAACCGCTCTGACAGTTGATGGATTGAATTGTACAAGATAGAAACTCTTAAGACTTTTCGAATTTACTTTTTTATCTATTCGCGGAGGATCTATAAAGGAGCCAAAAAAATCCACAATCAAATGTTGTGTTTTCTTCTCGACTATTTCATATTCAATATTTCTTTCAAAATCGAAAATGATTCGTGTTTTTCCATTGGATAAGATGTTCAAATTCTCCAAGGTTGCCAATCCAAGCTCTACATATATCAATTTCTTGGTTGGGTTATATTTGAGCTTAAAACCGAATATATTTGCAAAATCACGAAGTGGTATATAAGAACGACCGTTGGCAATGAAAGCTTTGTTTGCAGTTTGGATGAATTTGTTGTTGAACCACACCTTCCCTGATCTGATGAAATATTTCAATTCTGCTTTGCCGTAATAGAAGATGACACATTTGTATATGGGATCCCAATCTAAATCTGCACCAATCGCATCTGCAAGGGCAGAGGACTGAACGTACAATACGTTGTTTTTCAATACAAATTTATCCTTTGGTATATTTTGCCATCCAATTCTCAAAGACAAAGAAAAGGCAGAGAGGGAGAAGAAAAAAATCAGAAGAGTGAACAAAATTCCTCGTCTGATAAGACTTTGAATCCGTTTCTTGTTAAAATACTGCAAGTTACTCCGCTCCCTTCAACGAGTTTGTTGTGAAAACTGCCATCATATATTCTCCCTTTTCCACAGGAGGGACTTCGAGATTTCAATATAATTATATCAGGTGAGATTTTTTTTGCGATTTTCAAAGCTTCATTTGCACCCTTTAGGAAATAGGATGTTACATCCTCACCAAATTCATTTACTACTTTTTCTCCTCTGATCTCCGATCTGGGTCTTGGAGTGCTTAAACCTCCAAGTTGCTCAGGACAAAAAGGGACGACGATGAATCCTTTCAGAAGATCCATCAATCTTGTGTTTCTCGAAGATTTGCCATCGTATCTGCAATTTATGCCAATTAAACAAGCACTGATCATAACGATCATTTTTAATTACCGCCAACTCCCTTCGAATTCGAAGGAAGATTCGCGTATTTGAAAGGAGTCGTTGGTAAAAAAGCCAAGGGATTTTCCAGATCCTTTCGATATCGAACTTCAAAGTGAAGATGAGGTCCTGTGCTGATTCCTGTGTTTCCAATTCTACCGATTATGTTTCCCTGTTTCACTGTTTGACCCGCATATACATCTATCTTACTCATATGGCTGAATCTGAAAGTAAAATCTTTGGATTGCATTTCGACTGTCAAACCATAGCCGGATCTCCAACCGGTGTAAGTGATCACACCATCCAAAGGTGCAAATATCGGAACACCCTCTGGAGCAGCTATATCAACACCAGTGTGAAATTGCCTTTTACCAGTTATGGGATGTATTCTCCAACCGTAAGGTGAGGAAATTTCACCGTATACGGGCCAAATGAGCTTTCCACTGATGTTGAAATATTTACCGATTATGTTTTTAGGGATGAATATCTCTTCACCCACCCTGAGGACTTTGTTGGTTGTAAAACCATTTGCCATGGCTATACTCAGTGGATCGGTGAAGAAATACTTGGCTATGGAGTACAAAGTGTCGTTATGATTTATTTTGTAGATATACCCTTCTGGATAGAGGATTTTTATCTTCTGCCCAATCTTCAACCTCAGAAAATCGATACCGTTGTTCCAGTCGATTAAGCTGCTTTCTAACACTCCAAATCTTTTGGAAATCGCAGAGAGTGTGTCACCCCTTTGAACGGTGTAAGTAAAACTAACATAGCCGAATAGAGAGGAAGAGATCGCCAATATAAGTCCAAAAATCGTCAAGACTTCAAATAATTTCGACGAGTTTTTCAGCAATCGAGTAAGCAGGTAAGACATAATCCGCATAGCCCTCCTTTACCACAGATCTTGGCATTCCAAATACCACACAAGTTTCTTCGGATTCCGCAATCACGACTCCACCGTAGTGTTTCACCTTGAAAGCGCCTTTCGTTCCATCTTTTCCCATACCCGTTAGAACCACGAGTATTGTTTTTTCTTTGTATATCTCTGCTGCCTTATCTATAGTGTAATCAGCTGCTGGTCTAACATTGTTTATCTTTGGACCGGAGTCCAAATATATTGCGACTTTCGATCCTTGCAACCTCACTCCTAAATGAAAATCGCCAGGCGCAATATAGACGTTTTTGGGCAATACTTCCATCCCATCTTGTGCTTCCATAACCGTCAACTCGGAACTTCTGTTTAATCTTTCTGCAAGAGATTTTGTAAATCCTTTTGGCATATGTTGAACAATCAGAATAGGAGCAGGGAAATTCCCAGGTAGTCTTGGAATTATTTGATCCAACGAACGTGGTCCACCAGTTGATGAAGCTATTACCACTATCTTATTGGTCAAGGTTTTCCTTGCAAGAAGCGGGATTCGACTTTTTACCTTAGGAGCTATACGGATCTTCAACGGATCTATTTTCATGGCATCTCTTATTTTCTTTATCAGCACACCGGATAGTTTTCTGATATCTCCAGATATGGAACCTGAAGGCTTGGTTACAAAATCACACGCACCAGCAGACAATGCCTCCAAAGTTATAGTTGCTCCTTCTTCGGTTAAGCTACTAACCATTATTGCTCTCGTAGGTTGTTTTCTCATTATCAGTTTTAAAGCTTCTAATCCATTCAATTTCGGCATTTCAACATCTAACGTTATCACATCGGGTTTCAACTTTATTGCTTGCTCCACTGCTTCCAAACCGTCTCTACCGAATCCTATAACTTCCATATCTTCAGCACTGTCGATTATGTCTTTCAGTACCATCCTCATAAAAGCTGAATCATCTACCACAAGAACTTTTATCTTTTTGAGCATAAACTTATACCACTCTCCCAATCATTTTGTGCGTTTTTTCGAAACACTCGAGATTAAAAAATAAATAACGAAGATTCCATACACAAAGAAGGCGATGAAATCAGGAAATCTGAGAAATCTTTTACCAAATATCATGACCCCAACCATGATCGAAAAAACAGAGACCGTCAAAACTAAACCCGCCGATATGTCCTTTATCACTTTTACAGTCGAATTATAATTGTGTTCACTGAGCAAATCGCATATCTTTTCTATGACAGTGTTTAAAAGTTCGCCACCGATTACAACGACGATTGCAAAGAAGATCCACAGGAGCTCTAAATTCTTCAAATCTATTGAAATGGATGTTACGATCACTATCAAGCCAATAACAGCTTGTATCCTCAGGTTTCTTTCGGTTTTAAATGCGAACGATAAACCATCGATAGCAAACTTGAAACTCTCAATTAAGCTTCTGCTTTTCATTCAAAACCTCTACCTACAAATCTCAACCTTTCATCTCTAACCCTGAACTTCTTACTTACCAGTGAGTAACCAAAATCTATGGCTTTTTCATTCAATTCATGGAATTCTCTTTTAACTTGTTCTTTCATAGCTTCTTTCACGCTGTCGGGTTTCAGCCATCCTGTTATTTTTGCCAGTATTCCAAGACCTATCATGTTCGCAACTACAGGAACATTAAATTTTTCCTTTGCTAAGCTCGTTATGGGGAGACTCACAACTTTTCTGGTGACAGTGAAGATTATTTTTGGGATGTTCGAAATAAAAGATTCGTCGACCACTAAAATTCCATTAACCCTCAATATTCCTTTGAAAGTTTCTAAAGCCCTTTGATGCATAACGTATATAATATCGTAGTATTGTGTTTTTGGATAATCTATCGGATAATTTGAAAAGAGAACATCACTGTAACTTATTCCACCTCGAACTTGAGCACTGTAAGATTGTGTTTGGACAACCCATTTTCTTTCGTTTGAAAGGGCCTTAGCCAAGGTTATTCCCATTAATATGTTACCTTGACCCCCAATTCCAGCTATTCTTATGGAATAGGGTTCCGTTATCTGTTCATTCAATTCCATCTCTTTCACCTGCTTTCGCCGACTCCCTGAGTCTCTGGTACATACTGCAGTAATCTTCTCTCTCCTCTTTGTAGAGTTCTCCTATTATCAGTTTCCCTTTGAGATACTCAGACGACATATCTTTCACCTTCTCAATTGGTACGGCTATCTCCTTGAAGTATTCTAACATCTTTGGGGCAGTTCCTATCTTTGAATATCGCCCAAAATACGTTGGACATTGAGTGAAAACATCGACAACTGAAAAACCTCTATGTGATATTGCATTCACCATCACTTTGACCAGTAAATTGTAATGGTAAGTGGTGGAACGAGCAATGTAGGTGGCTCCCGCAGATTTGGCCAACTCAACTACATCGAACTGTTTTTCAATGGTACCGTAAGGAGCTGTGGTGGAGAAAATGTTTGTCGGCGTTGTTGGCGAGTGTTGCCCTCCTGTCATGCCA